>DEKP01000033.1:0-46468 GCA_002353935.1 Ruminococcaceae bacterium UBA2719
AACCTTCGTTGACCAGTTCGTTTACTGATTTTCCAAAAATATTAGAATCCCAAATTTTTGCCGGATTTTCTTCGAACTCTTTTAATAAATAAGTAACAAGTTCTTCGCTTTGTTGTTCGCTACCGACGATCGGCGTTACCTCTGCCGTAGTAGATATTCTCATCATATGAATGCTGGGAGCGCTGGCTTTCAAGCGAATACCGTATTTTCCGCTTTGTTTGATAATTTCCGGTTCTTGAAGCGACAGTTCTTCCATTGTCGGCATAACGATTCCATATCCGGTTTCCATAACTTGATTGTATGCTTCAGCAACCTTGTCAAACTGCTTTTGTTTATTTGACAATTCACATATATTGTCTAACAAATCTCGTTCATTAGAAATATCCAGTCCTGTCTTTTCAGATAGTATAGTATAAAACAACTCAGGATTAAGGGATATATCTATCGTTGCCCTACCCTTACCTAAATCCAAACCTAAGAGCTTCGTAGAATTCACATTGTCGTTATCAGCTATCTCATTTAACGCATCCTGAACTTCTCTAATTTTTTCTACTTTCTGAGCAGATGTTCTTATAGTATCAAAAATATTATTCTTTAGCCAATTATCAGAAGTCAGAGAATTTAACCATTTTGGCATTTTTACTCTGACTTCTCTAACAGGAAACTCAAATAGCACAGAAGCAAGTATGGCTTTTATTCTGTTTTCATCTAAAGCCAAACAATCAACCGCCAGAGTAGGTACTTGATATTTTTTACTCATAGAAGAAGCCAGTGCCGCGCTTTGGGCAGAATTCGGCTCTGTTGTATTGAGCAGTATAACAAAAGGTTTATTGATTGCCTTTAATTCATTTACAACTCTTTCTTCCGCGTTGATATAATCATCTCTTGGTATATCTCCAATAGAGCCGTCGGTAGTAACAACTACTCCTATAGTCGAATGTTCATTTATAACCTTTTTCGTCCCCAGTTCAGCAGCGTCCTTAAACGGCATTTCCTCTTGACTCCACGGAGTTTTTACCAAACGTTCACTATCTTCTTCCGTATATCCCAAAGCGCTGTCTACTATGTACCCCACGCAATCAATCATTCTGACCTTTAAATTTGCGGTATCATCAACATTGATTTCAACAGCGTTTTCGGGTACAAATTTTGGTTCTGTGGTCATTATGGTCCTGCCTCCTGATGACTGGGGCAGTTCGTCGTTTGCTCTGTTTCTGCGATTTTCATCCTCTATATTAGGCAAAACTATAGTATCCATAAATCTTTTTATAAAGGTAGATTTACCGGTACGAACAGGACCGACTACTCCTATGTAAATATCACCGCCTGTACGGTTTGCGATATCTTTGTATATGCTACGCTCTTCCATTATTTTCCTCCATCACTATTTAATAGTATAGTGTATGAAAGGTTGTATTTATTTATGACTGAAAAAGCGCCGCTATGATAACGGCGCTAAACAACTATATAACAATTTTAAATTCATAAAAATATAATGTAAGTTTATTATAAAAAATCTCTTTTATAGCCGTCGTTTCCTTTATCAAATTTTTCTAAAAAAGAATGATAAATATCATCAGATTTATACATTGGGAAGGTATCAATATTAACGCTGTGAATAGAATTAAAAATGCTTTTTTCAATATTGGGATTTGTTTTTTTCAAAGATTTTATTAGGTTTTTAATTTCTTTTCTCTTTGAAAGTTTCTCGTACAACTCTGCTTGCTCTGTAAAACGACAGGCACATTGTAAAAACTCTAAGTCGTTATAATTCTTCCATCGAATTATATCATCTTCACGAACGCAGTAAAGCGGTCTTATAAGCTGCATCCCCTCAAAATTTTTTGAATGTAATTTAGGAGGCATAGTGCTAAGGATAGAAGAATAAAACATTCCCATTACCACCGTTTCTACGACATCGTTAAAATGATGTCCTAAAGCTATTTTATTACAATTAATCTCTGTAGCAAATTTATAAAGATAACCTCTGCGCATTTTTGCACAAAGATAACATGGGGATTTTTTCTGTTTATATGCCACTTTAAAAATATTTGTAGAAAATATATTGATAGGTATATCCAAAAGCTCAGCATTTTTCTTAATTTTTTCCAAGTTTTCAGGTTTATATCCGGGATCCATTACAAGATATTTAACCTCAAACGGAAAATCAGAATGAGCTTGAAGCATTTTCATCAACAATGCCAAAAGCATCGAATCTTTACCACCTGAGATGCAAACAGCTATTTTATCATTTTCGCAAATTAATTCATAATTTTTTACAGCCGTCAAGAATGGCGTCCAGATAGATTTTCTATAGGTTTTGGTAATTGAGTGAGCTATTTGCTCGCTTTTAGACATCTCTCTCACAGTTTTTATTCCTTTATGTTAATATAAATTCTATCTTAATCTAGTATTAAGATTATACTACATTTTTTATCAAAAATAAAGAGCATTAATGCCTATAATTTTGTTTACAAAAACAGCGACCCTTTAAATTAAAAGAGTCGCTTAAATCACTGTTTTTATGACGTTGGAATCAACAACATCATTTTTGATTCTATTTTATCGCTGTCTAACAAATTTTCTGCAATCAAATCATCAGGTTTTGCCGAAAAAGCTTTTGATATATCCCAAACATCCTCTCCTTTATCAGCATAGTACAATATCAGAGCGCTGTCATCCTTTTCAATTTTGCTGTCGTCAACACGAGATATTTTTGTCAACGGCGAAACTTTTATACTGTTAGACAAAACACACTTAAAACTGATTTCTAACCGCACCTCTATATTATTGTCATCCAAAATTCTATAGCTAATACTTTCTATACAACCACTAACATCTTCCACCCTATCATAATTAATATTTTCAAAAACATTTTCAAAATCTATATTTCTTTCAATATAAAACGGAGCGTCGTCGGCGTTTTTTGCAAGAATGCAAATATTCGCCTTACATAAAAGCTTGAGATTTTCATCGTTCATTACCGGAGATATATTTAACGAATCGCTGTAAACATCAAGAACCTGGCTAACCGTTTCGTTGTCAAGAGTAACGACTGATTTTTCAACGCAAGAAAAATCTTTTACAGAAAAATCTGATATTGCAGAAACAGGGCTGCGCATTATATCCACCGCATAATCTGTAGAATATGCATCGGTAATAATATCTATATCCTTTGTCATATAGCCCAAAGCCGAAAAGTTAATTTTTGCATCTAAATTAAGCAGCGATCCATCATTTACAGCGTCATTTCTAACGTGTATATCATAACTCATTACAGACAAAGAAGCGTCTAAAACCGTATCATCTTCAACACCTTCACAATCTATAATGCGCGATATAGGAAAAACATATGATAAATGTTCAATTTCTCCGCTCTGTAAGTCGCTTAGATACATTATATGAAGCTTAAACTCTGTACTGAGCATTATTTTATTATGTATGCTTTTACATTCTGTTATTTTGCTTTTTAATTCGCTTGAAACAATAGACTCTACCGGAGGCTTGTCGTTTACGGTGATATCTTCTGATACCGTGAACTGTTCCTCGCACAGGCAACAAAGCGACGACAAGGTAACTTTTTCAGTTCTGGTCTGCAGGTCTGTAGCTTCGGGTGCGCTGTAAAAATCAACAGATTTTTTGCTAATCACTTTTAAATAAAGTGAAAATGCCCCGTGTATCACAAGTTTTCTTGGGCTTAAAGCACGACAGTTAATATATTCGCTTTTTGTATCGCTCAAAATAATATACTGCTCAGGTGTACTTTTTAATGAATACGATGCAGAAAATGGAGTTGAATATTCAAATGATCTTAATTTAGAGTTGTTGTCAACATATATTATGCGTACAGCAGACGCACCATCAACAGACAACTGACCACCCGAAATATTTTTTGTATATATTTTTGGAACAAGCGTACATTTTAATATTTTTTCAATATCCGGGCAATAATCAGGTAAAGTTATATCTACATCGACCGGCTGTTCACTTACGGTATCAAGTGCATATTCTTTGAGCGATATAGAATCCTTTAATAAATCGTAATCCATATTTTTTCTCTCCTTTTTACTTTTGATAAATACTATTAAAATAAGAGATAAAATATGACTAAACATTCATAAATGTCGCCAAAACACTGACAATAAAAATATAGCCTTCTCAAAAAGCAAGAAGACTATAAAAGTTTTATTAAGTTTGTGCTTGTAGTTAAAGCAATGCCACCAAATTCAAAGCTAGACACATTGCCTTAAATTTTAATTATTATATACAAAGACTAAACCTGAGGCATATCGTTAGCGGAAGAATTTTCACAAATAATTGTATTTGAGATAAAACCCGGTTTAATATGCGCTTTAACATAAGCGAAACGGTTATTTTCGGTAATCTGAACCGTTATATCCTCGCAACGACGTATCATTCCACAGGTTATGTGAATATTATATGTACCGAAATTTACCGGAATTTTTATAGTTTGCTTATTTGCAACATAACCTATGGGAACATTATTTATATATATACCAAAACCTGCTGCAATACCCAGCGGTGAACCCATACGATAAATTTGTATAAATCCGTCCGTTGGTAAAGCAATTTTACCTCCGCATTTGGGGCAGGGATTGTTTCCTACCACATCTATCGCCTGTCCGCAAGCGGGACATTTTGTTCTCCATAAAGCTGCCAAAATAAAAACCTCCAAAAAATATTAATTAATCAACTATTGTTCTATCAAAACTCTAAAATCAATATCCTTTAGAATGTAAATAATTTGAAATCTGTTGTTTGTCATAAAGAATAAGATCATCAACACCTGCAAGATACTCATTATGATGCCTTATCTCATGAGCTAAAGTTTTACGCAAAATCTCTTTATATTCTTCCTTTGTTTTATTAGGAAAAACACGCATTATACTACCATAATATATCTTTATTGATTTACCTAAATTATCCTGGATATAAACGCCGAGTATATACAAATCATTATTAACAGCGCACGGATGCAGTTTAGTTTCCGGCAAAAGAACAATACCTCCGTTTAATTGTCTGTACAATTCAACCGGTAAAGAATCAGCTATCTCGTCAAGCATGTCGCCACATTCATCAAATGTAATCATATTAATCCAAGAAATCTTTCAGTTTTTTAGAGCGTGACGGATGTCGAAGCTTTCTAAGGGCTTTAGCTTCTATCTGTCTGATACGCTCTCTGGTAACGTTAAACTCCTTGCCAACTTCTTCCAACGTTCTGCTTCTGCCGTCTTCCAAACCAAAGCGCAGCCTTAATACCTTTTCCTCTCTGGGGGTAAGTGTGTCGAGCACCTGTATAAGCTGCTCTCTAAGCATAGTATGGGAAGCTGCGTCCGCCGGAGCCGGAGCGTCATCATCAGGAATAAAATCTCCCAAGTGCGAATCCTCCTCTTCTCCTATGGGTGTTTCCAGAGATACCGGCTCTTGTGCCACGCGCATAATTTCTCTGACTTTGTCTACCGGCATATTTAGCTCTTCTGCTATTTCATCAGCAGAAGGCTCGTGTCCGTTTTGGTGCAAAAGCTGAGATGAAATCTTCTTTACCTTGTTTATTGTTTCTACCATATGGACAGGAATGCGTATTGTACGGGCTTGATCGGCAATAGCGCGTGTAATAGCTTGTCTGATCCACCATGTAGCATAAGTAGAAAATTTAAAGCCTTTGGTATAATCAAATTTTTCTACCGCTTTAATAAGACCTAAATTTCCCTCTTGAATTAAATCTAAGAAATGCATTCCGCGTCCTAAATAACGCTTAGCAATACTTACAACCAATCTTAAATTTGCTTCGCTCAAACGCTTTTTAGCATTTACATCTCCTTCGGAAATTTTTATAGCAAGATCTATCTCTTCTTCCGGGGTAAGCAAAGGCACTCTGCCTATTTCTTTAAGATAAACTTTTACCGGATCATCTATAGAGATATTATCTGCTGTATCATGTGACTCTCCTGTCTTTTCAGAGCCGTTTTCGCTTTCTTCTACCACGACATTAAGATCTTCAAGCGACAAATCTCCGCTTATATCATCCTCAACAATCTCTATTCCGCTCGACTCCAAAGCATCATAAAGCTTTTCAAGTTGTTCAGGTTCAAAATCTATTTCTCCTATAGCGTCTAATATGTCTTTGTTTGATAAAGATCCCTTACTTTTACCGAGCTCAGTAAGCTCTTTTAAAATTAATTTCTTATCAGTTACAGGCGTAGCCATATTTTAAATTCCTTTCTGATGTTTATATGAATTTATTTTTTATTAATTTATTTATATAATACTTTATTTTTAACTGCATTATATCTTTTATTAGATATTACCTTCTGTTTTCTCTCATTTTTTTTAAAAAATCATCCACATCATCATTGGATACAGATTCTTTATCTTTATATGAACACTTTAAAGCTTCTTCCTTGATTTTATTTATGTATTCTTCCAACGCTTCTGTGGTGGCTGTTATCGTTGAATAGGACGTAATAATACGCACAACCTGAGATATTTCTTCTGAAGAAAAATCGGCAGATATAGCCGTCATAGGCTCTTTTCCCTCATTAATACGTTCAGTGAAATATATAAATAATTTGCGATTAAAATCGGTAACAAAATCAGCAGGAAGAATTCTGTTTGCTATAAATTCGCATTTATCAGGATTATTAACTAAAAAAGCGATTAAATTTTCCTCTGCCGCAGCTGCCCTTATATAAGAACTATGCTGAGTGTTGACTCTATCTTCTCTTGCAGAAAGAGATTTTTGAATATTAGAAAACTCTGTTTTTTTATAGCTTTTATACCGTTTTTTCAATTCTTTTTCTATTTGTTCTTTTATAGAGTTTTTTTCCACATCAACTTGATCGGACAATTTAGAACAATATATGTCACGCTCCATCGCGTTATCTACAGTGGCTAAAACTTTGACAGCATCGGAAAGATAAGAAAGTTTTCCGGAAGTGGTTTTCAGATCATATTTAGAAGATAATTTAAAAAGGCGATAATCAATATCGTTGCCGCTGTTATTTAATATATTTTTAAAAGCAGCAGTTCCTTTATCACCGTTTTTTCTTATAAATTCATCGGGATCCTTGCCATCCGGAACTACAATAACTCTGACTACAATTCCTGCGCGGCGCAGTATCTCAATTGCTCGTGCTGTAGCTTTTTGACCGGCTTCATCAGCATCGTAACAAATAATTACTTCGTCGCAATATCTTTTCATCAAAAGCGCTTGCTCATCTGTTAGAGCTGTACCCAGTGTCGCTACTGCCTGGGTAAAGCCCGCTTGATTTAAGGCTATAACATCCATATACCCTTCACACAAAATCAAACTTCTGTCCTTGTTATTTTTTGCGTTATTAAGCGAAAATAAATTACTGCTTTTTGAAAACACCATAGTATCCGAAGTATTAAGATATTTAGGCTTTATATCAGACATAACACGTCCGCCAAAGGCAATAACATTTCCTCTTAAATCAATTATCGGAAACATTACGCGGTCAAAAAATCTATCAACAACAGAATTTCCTGAACGGGTAGGCACCGCTAAATTTGCAGCTATAAGCTCAGAGTTTGTGAAGCCCTTCTCCTTTAAATAATCCACAAGCTCAAACCTTGACGGCAAAGAATATCCTAGCCCAAAATGACGAATGGTTTTATCAGTTAACGCACGGTCGTGTAAGTATTTTAATGCGTTTTTGCCCTGTACGCTGTATAAATTAGCATAATAATATCGAGCTGCCTCACGATTCGCCTCATATATACGAGTGCGCATGCGGCTTGTCGAATCATCAAAATCATCTTCAGGCAACGGAATACCGGCCCTTTGAGCAAGAAATTTTATTGCTTCCATATAGTCAAGATGCTCAATCTTCATAACAAAGGTGATTACATCTCCTCCTGTACCGCAACCAAAACAATAAAATGAACCGTTTTCTGAATATATATTAAAAGACGGTGTTTTTTCATTATGAAACGGACACAAGCCGACAAGGTTTCGTCCGCGCCGTTTTAATTGAATATAATTTGACGCAATATCTGACAAATCATTTTGATATTTAATTTCGCTGATAAAATCGTCAGATAAACGCATAAACACTCTCCTTCTAAAATACAGACTCTAAATATTAAATACGCAAAAAATTTGTTTTTCCCTTTATTTTTTTAATATTTTTTTAAATTATTGATTTTTCGCAAAAAACGCCTCAGAAATTTTCTCAGCAAAAACCGAACCGTTAGTAAGTTCTGATAAAGCATCACTAAAAAAGTTGATTTTTTCATCCGGTATATGAAATTTAATAACAACATCTTCTGCAAATTCAGTAGAATCGACTTCACCATCATACTTTTGAATTAAAGATGAAATTTTTCCATATGAATTATATGAACATTTTAACGTATATACAGAACACGACTGCATTATTACTACGCCCGCAGCTTCTAAAGCCGCTTTAGCCGCAGCCGAATATGCCCTTACAAGCCCTCCTGTACCAAGCAAGATTCCTCCAAAATAACGTGTTACAACAATAATGCAGTCAGTAATATCGTTTTTTTTCAAAACATCAAGCACCGGTATTCCTGCTGTTCCGGAAGGCTCGTTATCATCGCTAAAACGCGTTATAGAATTATTTCGAAGAGCATAAGCATAAACATTATGTTTAGCATCCCAGTGCTTTGAACGAATAGAATTTAAAAATTCCAAAGCCTCTTCCTCGGTTTTTACAGGTTTTATATATCCTATGAAGCGAGAACGTTTTTCAACAATTTGTGCTTCTGAGGGCTTTTTTGCTGTTTTGTAAAATTTCATATAATCACCATTGTATATTATATTAATTTTTAATAAAAAGCTTTAATAAAAAATGATAGCGAAAAAATTCGAAGCAAAGAGGACTAGCCATAAATGCCGGTAGCTATCAAAGATAGACATTTCCGCATACCTTTTGTAATGTGTGTATAGAAATAGCCGTCACATAAGCAAAGATTAGGCATCACTGAACGATCTTGTAGTAAAGCAATTGACAACAACTAAGCTATGCGTAATTTAATGAATAAAATACTAAAGAATTTTATTAGAAATCAGTGTTATAAAATCTTAAGGTTTTCACTACATAATACAAAGATAATTCAAGACAAAATATTAGGCGGTACAAAAAATGTACCGCCTTAGTAATCCAAAAATTACTTTTCTTCTATGCCAAAACGCTTTTTGAAACGATCCACACGACCGCCTGTATCAACAAGCTTCTGCTTTCCTGTAAAGAAAGGATGGCATTTAGAACAAATTTCAACACGGATATCTTTTTTAGTTGAACCGGTTTCTATAACATTACCGCACGCACAAGTAATAGTGGTCTGTTCGTAATTCGGATGTATATTTTCTTTCATTGGAACTCACCTCTTTCAGATAAAACCATAACATAACAAATGAATTATACAATACAATTATTCAAAAAGCAAGTGTTTTTTTATTTTTTCTTATCTCGAATACAAATACTGAGAATATTCGTCAAGAGACATATCATATGCACGTATAGAATACGCGTTTTTTGTCCCCACATATCTAAAATAATGAGGAGAAAATATCAGAGAGCCTATATTCTCTTTTTCAGGATAGCGCAAAATGAACCCATAGTTTATACAGTTTGTTAAAAGCCATGAATATTGCTTTGTATCAACAAAATCTTCTTTTGTATCTGCCGACAGATATACCATAAGTCCGGTTTGCTGTTCGCTCTCTCCCTCTCTGGGTATAGTTTTTTTCACATAGGCTTCCGCTTTTACGGTTGAAGCTTTACTGCTTTTCTTATATTCGGCAACCGCCTCTTCGTAACGTTTCTTTTGTTCTTCAAAAGAAATATACCCTTCTGAAAGCGTAATTTTTAACCCTTCATTTTCTGCATCTGTTAGCATTTTTTCAAGAGAATCTTTCATAAGCGGAGAAATATATGCACGTCCAAATTGGATTGTATCCGGTACATAGGTGCTGTCAAGAGGATTAGCAGAATTTACAGTTCTAAGAAGTTCAATATCATTTTCAGCTTCTAAGGCTGTAGCAACAGAAAATTTTTGTTCTTTTTTTGATAATTGTTCACTCTTCTTAAAGCTGAGATATCCAAAATATATTCCTAAAACCAGCACTGCTATCATAATAATCGGAAGTACAAATAATATGGCTCTTGCATTATATAACTTTCGCTCTTCCTGTTCTCTTTCTTCCTCAAGTGAGCCACGTACAATTTTATATTTTTTTGTTTTTCTCATACATGTCCCACTCCCGAATAAAATTTATTTTATAGCCTTAGATTCTATCTCTTCAAGCGCTTTTGTGATAAAATCATTAACGTTCATCGAACCCAAGTCTCCGTCTTTTCTATGTCTTACAGATATAGATTTATTCTCGATATCTTTATCACCGACAATTATCATATAAGGTACCTTTTCCAGCTGAGCTTCACGAATTTTATAGCCTATCTTCTCGCTTCTGTCATCAACTTCAACTCTCATTCCCTTTGTTTCTAACTGTTTTTTGACTTCATATATATAATCAAGATGTCTGTCGGCAATCGGCAAAAGCTTTACCTGAACAGGTGCAAGCCACAACGGAAAGGCTCCGGCATATTTTTCAATCAGCAAAGCAAGCGTTCTCTCGTAGCAACCCAATGAAGTTCTATGAATGATATAAGGATGTTTCTTTGTGCCGTCCTTATCTACATATTCCATACCGAATTTTTCAGCAAGCATTTGGTCAACCTGAATGGTAATCAAAGTATCTTCTTTACCAAATACATTTTTTATTTGAATATCAAGCTTAGGTCCATAGAACGCAGCTTCTCCTATTCCTATTTTATAAGGAATTTCAAGGTGATCGAGAATTCTTTGCATAACGCCCTGAGCCTCATCCCACTGCTCTTGTGTTCCTATATATTTCTCTCTGTCGTTTGGATCCCACTGAGAAAATCTATATGATACATCTTCATAAAGACCAAGCGTTTTCAAGCAATATATAGCAAGCTCCAAGCAGTGCTTAAATTCGCCCTCAAGCTGATCAGGCGTACACATAAGGTGTCCTTCGGAAATAGTAAATTGACGCACACGAATAAGTCCATGCATTTCTCCACTGGCTTCATTTCTAAATAAAGTTGAAGTTTCATTTAAACGCATCGGAAGATCTCTGTAGGATCTGCCGCGGTTTAAAAACACCTGATACTGAAAAGGACAGGTCATCGGACGCATTGCAAAGACTTCGTTATCCTTTTCTTCGTCGCCTAAAACGAACATTCCGTCTTTATAATGATCCCAATGTCCGCTGATTTTATACAAATCCGATTTAGCCATAAAAGGAGTTTTTGTAAGCTGCCAACCGTTTTTCTGCTCCAAATCCTCTACAAAGCGCTGCAAAAGCTGAATGATTCTTGCTCCCTTTGGTAACATTATAGGCAATCCCTGCCCGATATAATCAACTGTTGTAAACAACTCAAGTTCTCTGCCTAATTTATTATGATCACGCTTTATTGCTTCTTCACGATTTTTTAGATATTCTTCAAGCTGTGACGCCTTCGGAAAAGAGATTCCGTAAACTCGGCATAACTGAGCGTTCTTGGAGTCTCCCCTCCAATAAGCTCCGGTACAGTTTGTAAGTTTAAATGCCTTAACAGGAGAAACTGCAGCAAGGTGCGGTCCTGCACAAAGATCTACAAAATCATCCTGCTTATAAAAACTGATCGGTTCTCCGCTTGCTGCATGTTCTTTGACAAGCTCAACCTTATAAGGCTCGTTCATACCTTCTAAAAGCTCTAATGCTTTTTTTGGTTCAAGCTCAAATCTCTCCAAAGCTATACCGGATTTTACAATTTTTTTCATTTCAGCTTCTATTTTTTCAATATCTGATGCATCAAAAGCCTTTTCAACATCAAAATCATAATAAAACCCATCATCTATTGCAGGTCCTATAGCACATTTGGCATTTGGATATAATCTTTTTACAGCCTGTGCCATAATATGAGACGTAGTATGCCAAAAAGCTTTTTTGCCGTCTTCATCATCAAAAGTCAAAAGCTCAAGTTTGCAGTCTGATAAAATAGGGGTGCGAATATCACAAATTTTTCCGTCAATTTTGCACGCGCAAAGCGACTTATAAAGCCCTATAGATATTGATTTTGCAATATCTTGAGGAGTAATATTCGCATCAAATTCGCGTACATCTCCGCCTCTTAATTCTACTTTAATCATAAATATCTCTCCTTAAAAACAAAGCCCTGATAATTCCACAATAGAATTATCAGGGCGAATATACAAATCCGCGGTTCCACCTGACTTTGGTAAAAACCCTTAATTAGCCTTAACGCGGCAAACGCCGTTTCATTTCCTAAACGGTCTCAAGGGTGGTAAACGCACAAACTTTGTACCGCATCACAGCATCCTGCGGCTCTCTGAAACAAACAAATGCACATATTGTCCCCATCAACAATCTATATTTAATATAAGATAAATATATCATTCAAACTCAGATATGTCAATAATTTTAGCAAGTATTCTTTGAATTATAGTTACATCGGTTATATCGGCTTCAGCATTATAATCGATATCTGCCGCACAAATTTGATAACTATCAAAAGTGTTCATTTTTGCTAAATATCTTTGCAATCTTGTGGCATCAACTATAGTAAGTTCGTTATCCAAATCACAATCACCTTTTACAGTATTAACAACAGCGTTATCTGATAAAACTGCTTTGGCTGTGCTGTTTTTTAAAGTATAAAGTGTAAATTTAGGGCAAGCATTAAATGCGCTTTTGGAAATATCAGTGGTCTTAGCGGAAATACTGACTGCTTCTAGCGAAGAACAGTCTGAAAATGAATTATCCTCTAATTTTTCTACACCTGATGAGAACAGAGCGTATTGGAGTTTTTTGCAATAAGCAAAGGCTGCATATGAAATAACTAAAGAGTTGCCTTTTAAAGAAACATTCTCCAATGAAGTACAGTTAATAAAAGCACCTTTTGCAATATTACGCAAAGATTCGGGGGTTGAAACCGAAGTTAAACTTTTACAATTTGCAAACGCCTCTTCATCAATCATAATTAGCCCGTTATTCAGCTTTATACTTGATAAATCTGAACATTCGGCAAACGCTTGTTTTCCTATTGAAAAAACAGATGCCGGAATATCAACGGAAACTATTTTTTTATTGTCATAAAATGAACGTGATGAAATCTGGCGTACAGAATTTGGAATTGTTACTTTGGAAGAGTTTCCGTTATATTTCAGAAGTATTCCGTCACCTAAAGTAGGAAATTCTCCTGAATTTTCTAAATAGGGCGTGCCTTCAAAAGCATAAGCACCCGCATAAAACAAATTATTGGGGAGAGAAACAGAAGTAAGCGATGTGCACTCATAAAACGCACCCTCACCCACTATGCATACCGATGCCCCCTTAAGGCTTTTCATAGTTGTGCATCTTAAAAAAGCATAAGGAGAAACACAGGTAATATTATCAGGTAAAACAACGTCTGACGAAGTGCCGTTATACCAGAGAATACAGCTTCCAAGCGTTAAAAATTCTACGGTCGAAGAATTCAAAAACTTTGTTGAAGCAAACGCATATGCGCCGCTATAAGAAATATTTTTTCCGCCTTCAACGGTTTTCAGAGAAGTACAGCTATAAAACGCCTTATCCCCTATAGAATAAAGATTTTCACTAAAAGTAACAGACTGAATTGAAGTATTTCCTTCAAAAGCTTTTGGAGCAATTTTATATACCGAAGACGGAATAACAACATCCGCAGCAGTTCCTTTATAAGAGGTGAGTACTCCGTCTTTTATAACAAAGTCAGATGAAGCAGATGTAACGGTAATAGATATAAAAGTACAAACAAATACTAATATTACAATAAATAAAGCTATAATCTTTTTCATTTCCTCACCCCTTTTCCCTTGGTTTTTTATAATTATTTATCGTTATCTTCGGAAGATATTTCAAGTATCAAACGATCTATCTCATCCATACGGCTCTCCGCCTTTTTTTCTTGTGATAAAGTCTGAACTTTATTTTTTTCAGTTGTATCAATTTTTAAATTATCGTTGTTAAGGTTTTCTGCTACAGATTCAGTTTTTAATCCTTCAAAATCATTAAGATTTTGTTTGTCTGATTGTGAATCTTTATTGTTTTCTTGTTCTGGTGTATTTGATAAATCTTCGTCTTCATCCATATCAAACACAAGAGAATTATTACCGTCTTCTATTTGGTTATCTATATTATTCTTGCTATCTTTTTTACTTTTATTTTTGTCTTTATCTTCATTTACGGTCTCGTTTATTATTTCAACTTCATCCTTACGTTTTACATTAACTGACAACTCTACAATAAATCCAAGTGCAAATAATGCAATAACTAAAAACTCTAAATTTTCCAAATTTGAGAAAAATTCAAACGGAGCACCAGTTGTAAACACCCTATAAAGATTAGGTAATGCATACATTAAAAGTGCAGTAAGCATTGGGAATCCATAAATAAAACAAGATTTCACAGGACTTCTAGCTTCAATTTTTGACATAAGCACCGCATAGTTAAACAAAAACATAGTAGCAAAAATATAACAAAGCAACAACGGTACATCAGAATACACAATAGATAAAGTTCTAAAAGTCATAAAACAACTAATAAGTCTGACAGCCATTAAAATAGCCGGCATAAGTAAAAATATTAAAAACTTTTGGGTGTTATTCTCTTTAAAAAACCCGGACATTCCTATTACTACAAACGCTATTGCAGATAAAAGAAGAAAGATGGCTTCTATTATACCAATAACACTAAAGCTTGCGGATTCAATCATATTGAAAAATTTATTTGCACCGTCTGCCGCAAACATTAAAGCTAAAATTATAGCAAAAATCCCGCAGAATATATTGCGTTTGGAATTATAATAAGGCGATATTTTTCTGTCGGTAAAACAAAATATCATTGTAATTATCAAAACAAGTATAACTATACCCATGGCAACATATGAAAGTTGCAGCGCAGTCAGTCCAAATAACGTAGCTGAAGCATCATTCATAAAAAACATCTGTACAAACTTGAGTCCTATAGCACAAATTGCAAAAGGTATAAATCCAATCCAAGAAAGTTTTGAAGTCATATTAATTCTCCTTTTTAGAAATTATAGTTATCCTATAATACATATACATTGTATCCTTGTATCAAAACAATGTCAAGTTAATGTTTTGTAATATAATGATTACTGAACAAAGACACTTTTTCGATAGATAATAAATAAAAAGCAGAGATTTCTTCCCTCTGCTTTTAGAATTAATTTAAAATATTAATTATTAAAACATTTACTTATATCTTCGTTTTTCGTCAGCCTTTTTGCGCTTATTGTATCTTGATGACACGCTAATATAAACTATAAACAGTATAACAACCAAGCCTACACAAAGTAAAAACCATACCGATGTCAAAACACTTCTTATAATATCAGTTGTATATAAAATCGGACTGACTTTTACGCTTTTTTGAGCTATAAGATTTATTTTCATAAAATCTTCGCCCTTATATGCTACTGTCGCTGTCGTAATTATATCTCCTTTTTCTATAGGAGCACTAACGCTATTGGTATTATCGGGAGTTATCGTAATATCGCTTTCTGAGTAATCATCGGGTAATACTATGCTCAAATCAGTTTCAGGCACAAGTAAAATCGAATTTGTGTCCCAAGCATGGTCTACCTTTTGTTCACATATAGGAGTATCTTTAGTAGCGGCTGTTACAAAAGATAAATTCAAAAACGCCCATCTGAAAAGGTCGGCTGCTTCTATCATACAGTATTGATCAGTCTGCTCTTTTTCTTCATTATACGGTGCATGCAAACATATGCACATATACGCATAACCTTCATAAACCGCAGTTGCCACCAAACATCGACCTGCTTTTTCGGTAGTCCCGTTCTTTATTCCGGTAGCATAAGAATAAAAATAATCTCCTCCGCGCGCAACATCAATTAGATAATTAGTTGTAACTATTGGATATTCATCTTTTTCATCATTAAGATAATAGGTTGAAGTACTGCATATTTTAGAAAACAATGGTAACCCTAATGCATATTTAGTTATAAGATACATATCTTTGGCAGTAGTATATTGATCGGAATCATCTACACCGGTAGGATTAGTAAAATGAGTTGAGGTGCAGGATAAATCTTCCGCCTTTTGGTTCATCAAATCGACAATATTACTTTTGCCTTCATTTTTTATATAATCAGCTAAAACCATAGCTGCGTCATGTCCCACAGGAACCATAAGTGCATAAAGTATATCCGTAACCGTCAGCTTATCACCCACATGCCAATCCAGTCCTGAACAAACCATCCCGTTATTTAACACTTCATCTATAACTTCTTGTTTGATTTCTATACGCGTATCAAAATCTTCAAAATACTCTGCCGCTACAATATAGGTCATAATTTTCACTAAAGAAGCCGGAGCTCGTTTAACATCCGCATCCTTTTCCAATATAGGGATTCCTGTATCAAGATTAACCATAAAAATTGAATCCGAATAAGTTTTCACGTTACAATCAAAAGTAACGGCTGAAGTGCTTGTGCTAAAAAAAACAAACGATAATATAACAATAATCAAAAAAGCTGCTACGGTTTTTCTGATTTTTTTTCTAATATTTAATACCAATGTTATCTTCCTCATTATTAATTTGAGATATAAGTTAGATTTTTATAATCAAGCAATTAAAATCTTTGTTGATCAAATTTACTGAATTGAGATTATTTAAAATCTTTATGTATATAACTAATTTATCAATATCGTAACAATAAATATAGCATTTTTTCTTTTTGTATGCTAATATATCAATATATTACAATAATTTAAAAATTATATCAATGCTTTTTTTACATTTTTTGAAAGGAATGACAGTTTTGATTTATGTTACCGGAGATACTCACGGAGATTACGAGGCAATGTTCGAAAGAAAACTCTCAAAATTAAAAAAAGGAGATAAATTAATTATAACCGGTGATTTTGGTTTTATATGGGATAATTCTAAAGAAGAAATTAAAAATCTTGCAAAATTAGGAAAAAAGAAATTTGACATTCTTTTTGTTGAAGGAACTCACGAGAATTTTGACAGAATAAAGGATTTTAATGAGGTCGATCTTTACTGCGCTAAAGGCTATAAAATTGATCACAATATATATTGCCTAAAGCGCGGAGAGGTTTATTTTATAGAACATAAAACATTATTGGCGCTCGGCGGCGGATATAACGATTATCTCTCGGCGGAAGAAAATGAGAAAGCAATGCCTACGGACGATCAGTTAAAAACTACAGTAGATAATATTCAAAAAGAAGGCAGGAGAGTAGATATAATAATTACTCACGAAGCTCCTGCATCTGTCAAAAGGCTGATAGACAAAAATGCTTCCATAAACGACTTAAATATTTTTCTCGACACCGTTCAGCACAACACAATATATAAAAAATGGTTTTTCGGAAGCTTGCATGTAGACAGGATGGTAAGTGAAAACCTGATTAGCGTTTGGCAGGAAGTTTACAAGATAGATTTTTAGCAATATATGTATAACTTAATATATTTATATAAATATTTACACCGTACAAATTATTGTGCGGTGTTTGTCAATTCATAGCTGAAATTCTATCTGAAAACAACCGCATTGTTTGACTTTTCAACATAGAAAGAGATTTGTCTGATAAATCGGGTGAGATTTTTAAAATATCTGCAGCAGCACAACGAGATTGATAAACCGTATCCATATCGGACAAATTAGCTATAGTAAGATTTGGTAAACCATGCTGTCGATTCCCAAAAAAGTCGCCTACTCCACGCATATGTAAATCTTCATCAGCTATTTCAAAGCCGTTGGTCGTTCTCTGCATAACAGAGAGTCTGCGAACGGATTGATCGCTTTTATTATCTGACAACAAAATACAATAAGATTTGTAATCTCCCCTGCCTACTCTGCCTCTAAGCTGGTGAAGTTGAGATAAGCCAAAGCGTTCGGCGTTCTCTATCATAATTACCGTTGCATTTTTCACATCTACGCCGACTTCAATCACTGTTGTTGAGACAAGGATAGATATTTCTCCTGCAGAAAAATCGTGCATTACCTTATCTTTGTCAGACGCCTTCATCTTGCCGTGTAAAATGCCTATAGGATAATCTTTGAGTATACCTAACATCAACTCTGCCGCATAGTCATTAGCACTCTTTAAATCCAATTCGCCTTCTTCAACAAGCGGACAAACAATATAACACTGTCTTCCCATATCTAATTGCTGCTTTATAAACTCATACGCCAAATCGCGTTTTAACGAGTCGATGCAAACTGTTTTCACCTCTTGCCTGTTTGGCGGCATTTCATCTATGCAGGTGATATCCAAATCTCCGTAAATAATAAGCCCCAAAGTTCGCGGTATAGGCGTAGCGGAAAGTACCAACACATGCGGAAGCCTGCCTTTAGATTGTAACTTTGAACGTTGATCGACCCCGAAGCGATGCTGTTCGTCAGTTATCGCACAGCCTAAGTTACTAAAAACGGTGCTTTCTGAAATCAAAGCATGGGTACCTATTATTATATCGGCTTCTCCGCTTGCAATGCGTAATCTAGAAAGCTTTTTTTCTTTAGCCGTCATTGAGCCTGTAAGGACTTCGATCTTAACATCAAAGTCTTTAAACATTTTAGAAAAAGTCTCAAAATGCTGTTGAGCTAAAATCTCAGTAGGCGCCATAAAAGCGGCCTGATATCCGTTTTTTACACAATTATAGCATACAGCAGCACACACTACTGTTTTTCCTGAACCGACATCGCCTTGAATCAATCTATTCATAGGAGACGTTTTATTTTTCATATCGTTTATGCAATCTGCTATTGCCCGCTTTTGAGCTAAAGTCAGAGTATAAGGCAAGGTTGATATAAACTCAGACGTATAATCAAATGGCATAAAAACCGGTGTTTTCTCTTTTACGCTGTTTTTTAGAATATACATTCCCAAATGCAGCGACAAAAGTTCTTCAAAAGCTAAACGATGTTGTGCAGATTCCATAACATTCATATTTGACGGAAAATGTATATTGCGAATAGCAAAATCCAGAGAACAAAGTTTGTATTTTGACAAAACGAAATCCGGTAAAGTCTCTTTTATTTTTTGAGGTAAAAGTAAAAGCGCCTCTTTAACGGCAGATATTACAATTCTATTAGTCAAACCTGCAGTCAAATTATATACAGGATTAATCTCTACAGCCTTTGCTTCAGGTGCAAATTCAGGAGAAATCATCTGATAGAAAAAACGACTTTTGCTTACTTTTCCATAAAAATAATATGTCTCTCCATATTTAAGCATGGAGCTGATATATCTATTATTAAAAAACACAAGCTCAATTGCTCCGGTTTCATCAGATACATTAAGCTTAGACATAATACGACCGCCGGATAATATACTGTTATTTACCGGTGAAGTAACTTCAGCCTTAATGGATATTGCTTCATTATGGGACAGGTTAGGTAAATCTGAAATTTGCGTTACATCTGACCAATTCTCATATGTTCTCGGATAATATCGAATAAGATCACCGACAGAATTTATATTTATTTTTTTAAAAAGTTTTGCGCGTTTTTCGCCTATACCGCGCAAATTTTCAATGGGTATTTCATATAACGACGGCATAATCAGTCACTCTTTCAAAAATAAAAACTGTCAGGCTTTTTAGCCTGACAGTTAAAAATTATTCTACACTTAATATGTAATAATATATCGGCTGGTCGCCTCTAATATAGGTTATATCTACTTGATCTTCAAATTTATCCTCTAACGCCGCTACTGCCTGCTGGGCGTCTTCATCGCTTATATCTTCTCCTGCAATTAGCGTTACAAATGACATTTCCTTGGTAATCATTGATTTTGCAAGCTTTATCAACGCTTTATTAGGAGTTCTTTCAGTTATAGTTAATTTTCCGTTTTCAAGGGCAATGATATCGCCCTCTTTAATCTTCTTGGAACCAAACTCAGAATCTCTTGCAGCAAAAGTAACCTGGCCGGTTGCTACGTTTTTAGCAGCCTGTTTCATATTATCAATATTATCCGTTGCATCAGCGTCAGGATCAAACACAAGCATTGCCGAAAGGCCCTGAGGAATAGTTTTTGTAGGAATTATGATAACTTCGCGATCTTCTATCAAAGCTATGGTCTGCTGAGCTGCCATAATAATGTTTTTATTGTTAGGAAGTACAAACACCTTTTTAGCCGGAGTTGCCATAATAGCTTCATAAATATCATCAGTAGATGGATTCATACTTTGACCGCCAGAAACAACATTATCGCATCCTAATTCAAAAAACAAGTTTTTTACTCCGTCGCCTGCTCCTACCGCTACAAAACCGTATTCATTAACAGGCTTTTGATATGAAAGCTTTTTGTCTTCTTGTTGTTCAGCTTTAGCTTTTTCATTTTCTTTTACATTTTTATGTTGCTCTCTCATATTCTCAACCTTAACAGTAAGAAGAGAACCAAACTCAAGACCTTTTTGCAAAGCATTGCCGGGTTGTTCGGTATGAACGTGAACTTTTATAATTTCTTCGTCGTCTACCACAACAACGCAATCTCCGATTGTCTCAAGGTAAAGTCGAAGTTCGTTAACTTCTGTACAGCGCTCTTCATCTTTGGACACAATAAATTCGGTACAATATGTAAAGTTGATAACTTCATCAAAAGCTGCTGCGGCTGTTCTAAATTCATCTTCGTCGCTTTCAGCAGATTTTTCTTCTACATATTCAATTACTACTCCATCTCTAAATACAGAAAGCATACCTTCAAAAATTGTCAAAATTCCTTTGCCGCCGGCATCTACAACACCGGCTTTTTTTAGAACAGGAAGCATCTTAGGAGTCTGATCCAAAGCATAAGCTGCTTCTTCACAAACGCTCTCCCAAACGGATGCAAGCTCATCATCTTCGCAGATAATATCAAGGCCTGACTCATAAGCCATACGGGCAACTGTTAAAATAGTACCCTCTGTAGGCTTAGTCACAGCGTTATATGCCGCATCTACACCTAAACCCAACGCATGAACTAAATCAGCGCCTGAAGCTTCTTCTTTTCCTTCTAAACCTTTAGAAAAACCTCTAAAAAGCAGAGAAGTAATAACTCCGGAATTTCCTCGCGCTCCGCGCAACATTGCAGAAGCAGCAATTTTAGCTATAGTTGCAACGTCTGACGCATCTGTTTTTTCAAGTTCCTTTACAGCTGCATTGACCGTCATAGACATATTTGTACCCGTATCACCATCCGGTACAGGGAAAATATTAAGTTCATTTATTTTTAATTTTTGAGATGAAATATTATTGGCGCCTGAAATAATGGCTTGCTTTAAAACTTCACCGTTAATCAAAGAAAACACTTCCTTTTCGACTATTCAATAACTTGACTCATTATATAACAAAAGTTAAAATTTATCAACCCTTTTGTAACAAAAATTAAAATTTGTAACATTTTTGCTAAACTATTTATTAGGCTAAATATATTAAACTATCTTATCTCAAAACGCTCTACCGAGGTCGATTTTCCGGACTTTTCGTCTATATTAAAAACAGCACAATCCAGTTTGCAGTCACCCTGTGCATATTCAAATTTTTCAGGTAATTTTGTAATAAAGCGGTTAATGATTATCTCTTTTTTCACTCCCAGAACAGAATCTATTGCTCCGGTCATTCCCAAATCTGTCATGTATCCAGTACCCTTAGGCAAAATCTCGTTATCGGCGGTTTGTACATGTGTATGTGTGCCGAAAACGGCGGAAACTCTGCCGTCTAAATATAGTCCAAGAGCACGCTTTTCACTTGTTGTTTCTGCATGAAAATCTACTAAAATAACCTTTGAATCAATACTTTTGAGTGCATTATCGACCGCTATAAAGGGATTGTCAAGGTTTTGATCAATAAAAGCCTGCCCCATAACATTGATAACGCTGACTGTTGTAAATCCCATATCAACTGTACAACAACCGCGACCGGGCGTGTTTTTATCAGGAAAATTTATAGGACGAACGATATAGGGATTCTCATCTAAAAGCGAATAAACTTCTCTTCTGTGAAAAGCGTGATTTCCAAGTGTTATAACATCAACTCCACTTTTGAACAAATAATCGGCAGATATTGGCGTTAGGCCATTTCCGTCAGCACTGTTCTCTGCGTTGCAGATTGTAAGGTCAATTTTATTTAATTTTTTAAAGGAGGGCAAATGCTTTCTTAAAAACTCGCAGCCTAAACTTCCTACTACATCTCCAATACATAAAATTCGCATATTTATTTCTTCCTTAATTTTTCTTATTTTTATTTCGGCTTATTATATCACAGAAGCTTTTAATTATCAAATTATTCTCTTTCAGTCGGTTTTTCAATCTTTCGTTCAATAGTAAAATCATCGGCTATTATTTTTTGAGTATATGAAATATCCTCTGTGGTAGAGTATTTAACTTCACATTCATATTTATCCGCACTTTGTTTTATTGAAAAATCTCTATCGCTTACTTTGCACGTATTTAAGGCAAAAAGCTCATATAAGTACACCTTGGTAGTAAATATCTTTTGCGCCGTTTTTTCGTCTAATTCAAAACTTATTTTATCCAAGGCATTTACACTTTCATCAACAATTGAAACAGGCAATGGCGTATCAAATAACGATATGCAATCTTCTTTCTGATTCACCGCATAATATGGACTATCTACACCGGAAATTGTAAGCGGAAATTCCAAATTTAGTATATTAACTCGTTTTCTGTGCTTTGTCTGATCTTTATAATTTACCTGCGTATAAGATTTTGGTAAAGTAAAATTACAATCATGGGTAGTTTTTGCAATAATCTCAGCATTTGCATGAACCAGTGAAATTCCGCCCAATTGGTCGTTTATAACTCCGCTTACAAGAAGCTGATCTTTGACAACTCCGGAGCCTGCAGTAATATAAGCTTCGCCCTTTAATGTATTTATAGAGACAATTTCTCCGTCACATTTTGCTTTTACGTTACAAGGAGAGGTAGTATCATTAAGTTTCGGCGGATTTGCTTTTTCTTTAATCTCTACGCTGGCGTAAGTACCGCTGACATTAATTGCCATCCAACCTATTTCAGATTCGGAAAGCATCACTTTTCTGGTAATTTCAGAATAATTCATCTTAGGCTTAAATGCTCCAACATAAAATCCGTTATCTGCTAACAAAGAGCTTACCCTTGAATAGCTTACCCTATCAATCCCTACAATATCTATACTCCAAATAAAACTCGACATAATATATATAGCAAGTGTAAATATAGCAATACCTATAATAACGCCCAGACGCGCACTATGCCTTCTTATAAACTTTGGCATACCGTAACGCTGTACTATTCTCGTTTTACACTTGCATTTTTTTGCATGTTTTTTAATTTTTATATAATCAGACATATACATGCAAGAATAAATCGCTTCACCTTTTCTTTTTGTATTCCATATCCTGATATTGTTCTTTAACATCAAATTTATAAATCTTTCCGGAAACTTACCTAATATATAAAATTCTACATAGCCGCGTAAAAACCTTATAAGCTTTAAAAGCAAAATAACACCCCTTACAATGTAAATTCGACATTCAATATAAACCCGTCAATTATTAGCGCGGACGATGAAATACACCGCAGATTCAAATTTCTGCCGCAAAATGTAATTACCATGGAATTAGTGTTTATTCTGATTTTATCTTGGCTGTATTCAAGCACCCCTCTGCTGCCTTCTATGACAACCTCTTTGTTACCGGAAAACTGAAGCTCAGGCAGAGAATAGTCAAAGGACATATCAGAAATTTTTAATTTTTTATTTTTTTCTTTTGCCATATGATCACCTGTAATATTTTTATGAAGGAAAATGAATATATATTAATGGTGAGATTATGATAAAAAAAGTATTATTTCAAAAACGAAAAATAATTTTTACACTTTTAATATCCGTTACAGCAATATTTTTAGCTATACATTATTCAAAAGAATGTTCAAACGGTATTATCAAAGGGCTGTCTTTTTGTATTCAGGTTTTACTTCCGTCACTATTTTTATATATGGTGATTGCTTCATATATTGTCAGGACCGGTGTAGCAAATTTCATATGTAAACCATTTGGAAAATTAACAAATTTTTTATTTAAGATCCCGGCTGTTGGATTAGTCCCTATAGTTCTTTCGTTAATCGGAGGCTATCCTATAGGCGCTAAATGCATTAATACCATGTTTGAAAAAAATATACTCACTGAAAACCAAGCGAAAAAATGCTCCTATATAGCTGTAGCCGCAGGCCCTGGATTTCTTATAAATTATATGGGATATGCTCTTTTAAATAACAAAAGTGCAGGTAACATCTTGCTAATTTCCCAAACCATAGCGTTAATTACAACCGGAATTATAGTATCAAGAACTGTAAAATGTGATAATTATTCTAATATAGAAGTAAATAACCATGTTGAAAAAAATATATTTGTCAATTCGGTAAAAGACGGATGTGCAGGCGCTTTGAGCATGTGCGCAATGGTAGTGGTATTTTCAGCACTGATTGAAATCACAGACACTGTAATAAAAAATGAAACTATAAAAGATATAATCTGCGCTCTCTTAGAAATAACAACCGGCTGCAACAGAATGTGCGGAAAATATCCGCTGTATGTTATTGCGTTTTTTGTAGGGTTCTCAGGCCTGTGCGTACATTTTCAAATTTTTGCAGCGCTGAAATTTGTTAATATAAACAAGATAAAATTTATATCTTTTAGATTTATTTCGGGCATAATAATGCTGGCGGTAACATATATATTGCTAAAAGTTGTGCCGCAGTATACAGCAACATTTTCAACTACTCAAGTATACAAAAATGCGGCAACTTCTACAACAATTTGGGGCTCAGCCGCGCTGCTTGTATGTGCAGTGTGCTTTTTAAGCTCCATTAATTTTGCTGAAAATAAAAGGAGGAAAAACCAATGTGCGGAATAGCCGGTTGGCTTGACAAAAATATTGATTTATCTGAAAAAACGGATATTTTAAAAAAGATGAGCGATTCCATCAAAAGCCGCGGTCCTGACGAAAGTGGAAAATATATAAAAAAGGATGTCGCTCTGTTGCACAGAAGGCTTGCTGTTATTGATATAGAAAACGGAAAACAGCCAATGAGCACCATTCTGGAAGGCGAAAAATATACTATTGTTTACAATGGAGAATTATATAATACAGATGAAATCAGAAAAGAGCTAAAAGAAAAGGGCTTTGGGTTTTCAACTAACAGCGATACCGAGGTTGTGCTGAAAGCGTATTGCTGCTATAAAGAAAAGTGCGTTGAAAAACTAAACGGTATTTTTGCTTTCTGCGTATATGAAGAAAACGAAAAAAGGTTGTTTATGTGCCGAGACAGAATTGGAGTAAAGCCGCTCTTCTATCACATATATAACGGCGGCATAATATTCGGATCTGAGATAAAAGCAATATTAAACAGCGGTATGATAAAACCGGTTATAGATGAAAAAGGGCTAAACGAAATATTTTTCTTAGGACCTGCGAGGAGCTCGGGATACGGGATATTCAAAGGAATCGAAGAGCTGATCCCCGGGGAATATGCTATATATGAAAACGGCTGTTTAAACAAGGTTCAATATTTCAGGCTAACAGCAAAAGAATATGAGCTAAGTGAAGAAGAAACAATAGAAAAAATGCGATTCCTGCTAACGGATGCAATAGAAAGGCAGCTTGTAAGCGATGTTCCTATGTGCTTTTTTCTATCCGGAGGGCTTGATTCAAGCATCATATGCCAGACCGCTGCGAATTATAATAAAAAACATCGTAAGGAAAACATCACAACCTATTCCGTAGAATATGTAGATAACAAAAAATATTTTCAAAAAAACATCTTCCAGCCAAATGCGGATTATGAATATATTGATCTTATGGTAAACTCAACAGGATCCAATCATAATGAAGTTATTTTGGATAACAAAGATGTAATGTATGCATTATATCCCAGCGTAACAGCCAGAGATCTGCCCGGATATGTTGATATTGACTCTTCCCTGTTGCTCTTTTGCAGAGAAATAAAAAAGAAATACACAGTCGCTCTATCCGGCGAATGTGCGGATGAACTGTTCGCGGGATATCCCTGGTATCATAACAAAGAAATCTTGTTTGAAGAGTGTTTTCCGTGGTCAAGAGAGCAGAGTGTTAGAAGAAAAATACTCAAAAAAGGGCTTCTTCCCCGCGGCGAAGAATATGTAAAAGAGCGCTATTTGGATACCGTAAACGCAACCGACAAACTGAAATCTGACAGCAAAATTGACGCCAGAATGAGAGAAATGTTTATGTTAAACTTCTACTGGTTTATGCAATGTCTTTTAGACAGAAAAGACAGATGTTCAATGTTTTCGGGGCTTGAGGTTAGAGTTCCGTTTTGTGATTACAGACTGGTAGAAACAGCGTACAATATGCCATGGCAAATCAAGGCCTATGCCGGCAGAGAAAAAGGCATTATAAGGAAGGCGTTTGAAAATATCCTACCTAATGACATTTGCTACAGAAAGAAAAGCCCTTATCCTAAAACTCATAATCCCGTATATATGAAATTATGTTCAGAAAAGGTTCTTGAATTATTATCAGATAAAACACGAAGAATTTCTGCTCTTTTGGATATAGAAAGTGTCAAAGAACTGATTGAACATCCAAACGATCTAAAATCTCCTTGGTACGGCCAGCTGATGCGTGCGCCGCAAATTATGGCGTATATTATTCAACTTGATTACTGGTTCGAAAATTATAACGTGGACATAGAAATTTAATAATTTTGTTAAAAAATGTTTAATCATATATGATTTTATTTTGATAGAATATAATCATCAAAATAAAAAGCAAAGGAAGTGACAAAATGAACGCGGATCAATATAAAAATATGAGCGGCTATTTTGCTGAAAATAAAATTCGCTCAACAACCATAAAAACACTACACGATATTTTGCCTGCCTTAATGTATGTCTTTTATCCTTTGCAGTTACTTTACCTCTTATTCACTAAAGGGTTTGCAAATGAACAATTTTTAAGATTCACTTTTGTACCATTAGGAGTGTTGATTGCAATCTCTGTTTTAAGAATAATCATAAATGCTCCAAGACCGTATGAAAAATTTGATTATATCCCGGTAGTTCGAAAAGCCACTAAAGGAAAAAGCTTTCCGTCACGACACACAACATGTGCTTTTATTATTGCAATGGCATTTTTATATTTGGACATTAAGCTTGGAGTTGTAATGTTAATCATAGCAACGTTCATTGGATTCACAAGGATACTTTCCGGCGTTCATTTTATAAGAGATGTAATTTGGGGTGCTGTGATAGGAATTTTAACAGGCGTTTTGTGCTTTTTCATAATATAATAAATATAGTAAAAGCAAGGGTGTTGCAGTTTTTGCAGCACCCTTGCTTTTTGTGTTATAAATTTAATATATCAACTGAACAACCAACAAAACACCGTTGTTAATTTTTGATAAAACTATTATTTTACTTGAGTGATGCAAAATCAAATCCGCTAAGTAGACTTATTGCTACTTAGCGGATTTCTTATAAATCTGAATTTTATTCTGTTCTTAAAGCGGTTACCGGATCGCTTCGTGAAGCCTTTTTGGACGGAATGATTCCGCCTATCAATGTTAAAACAATGCTCAAAACTATCAAAAGAAGAGCTGCAACAGGCGGCAAAATAGCGCTTATATCAGCGTTACCCGTAAGGGCGTGCAATATCAAATTAGCAGGAATCAATAATAATTCTGAAAAGCCGATACCAATAATGCCCGCAAGCAAGCCGATGATAAAGGTTTCAGCGTTAAAAACCTCTGCAATATTTCGCTTTGACGCTCCTATCGCACGCAAAATGCCGATTTCTTTTCTTCTTTCCAGTACGCTTATATATGTGATAACGCCTATCATTATAGAAGACACAATCAGCGATATTGCAACAAAGGCAACCAACACATAACTTATAGTGTCTACTATATTAGTAACAGATGACATTAAGGTGCCGACCATATCGGTATATTTAATAACCTTATCCTCTTCACCATTCTCCTTCATTCTATTATTATAATCGTCTAATATTTTTTCAATCTGATCTTTGCTTTCAAAATCTTTTGGATATATTAAAATAGAATTAGGATAATCTTTATCAGCGTAACCGAGTTTTGAGATATTTCCTTCATAAGAAGCTTTTTCGGTTGACATCAGGGCATTCATCAATTCTTTTAGCTGATCTTCACTCATATTCATATTGATCGCCTGTGCAAAAGCCGTAGGATCAACATTAAACATATTACCTATATCTGACATAGCGCCGCTCATCGCCTTTGACATTGATGATGACAGCTTTGATGATATAGCGAGCATAGCGTTTTCAATTTGTTTTTGCAGTATTTTTGAGAAATCCTTTGATGAACCGGAAAGCATCTCCTCTATTTTTGAAGAAAGCTTTGATGTGTCTATGCTTTTGGTGAGTGATGAAGAAATAATCTCTTTGCCTTCTTTTGAATCTAAATATTCAGAAAAAGAATTTGCAATTTCAGATGGCTCGGGAAGATTGTTTTCTTTAGCATAATCTGAATATCCGTTGGAAAGATCCGTCATTATTTCATTTAGATCGCTTTGTGATAATTTAAAATTCGTGATTGAAGTTGTAATTTGCGATATATCCGCAGATAATTTTTCAGACACCTCTGAAGTTTGCATATATTTTGCAAAATTAGCTTCAAAATCATCGGGATCGTCCATAGTCTGTGCAAAAGCAGGATAACCTGCCATGATATCTACTACCATTTGCTGAAGCTTTTCACTAGAAACGAATGAGTCCCCCTGCTTTTCTAATATCTTTTGCAACGAGGAATTCATAATTTCAGCTGCATCATCAGTCTTAAGATATGACGTTAAGGAGTCACTAAGCTTCGAGAAATCGGTTGAAGGCTTTGATTTTGCATAAGCAGAATATCCGTTTAATAAATCTTCAAACAACTTTGTCATATCTTTGTATGAAAAATTAATATCTACAGAGTTCAAAAGTTCTTTAAAAGTGTTCTCGCTGATAGAAGGCGAAGCTGAAGAAAGAATGTTCGCATCTACAAGATCGCTGAAATCGATCCCGCTTAGGTCTACGTCGTTAAAATCCATATCATTCATATTTAAATTTGAAAGGTCAATATTTTTTAAATCATCAGCGCTAAACGCGCTTTTTAAAGCTTCTTGATCAATAGAAAAAAGATTTTCCATCATAAGATTATTATTGTTTTCTTCGCTGTCAAACTTTTTTCCGGTAAAAACATCTATGTCTTTACGTTTTAATTGATCTTTAACAATATCGCTGGACGCAGCTTTCTCTATAACACGATCCGTTAGCGAAGGAAGATAGGCTATACCGTCTACAAGCATTGCAACATCAGAGCTGCTTTTTTGTTTGACTACTCCTACCACGGTAAGATCTTCTCCGTTTTCAACCAAATTCTTCATGTATTTGCTGTTATCGGATTTATCTGTCCAGATCTTATATTCTTTATCATAAGCATAACGTTCATAAGCGTTGATAAGCTTAAATTTTATATTCATCAAATCATCATACGTATAAGTGCTGATTTTGTCGCTGATTTTAGTCGCTTTGTTAGATTTATAGCTTGTTAAGATCTCTTCTAGTTCATTAATATCTTTAAGACCTAAGCTATACAACGCTAAATCGCTGATACTGCCATCTTCGAGCAAAACAACAACACACTCATTATAATTTTCAGGCCAATGTCCTGCCTTAACCTCATATTGCTCCTGATAAAGCGAGCTGTCTCCAGGCAGTTGCTGAAAGCTATTCGTTGACATACTCATCATCGGAAACATACTGCTGTTCATTCCCGTAGAAGACATTAGCATACTGGGATTAATCTGATGAGCTTTATCATCTTGTATTCTATAAATTTGAGGGGTAACATCAAAACTATATTCAACCGATTTAGCAAACTGCTCTATTTTAGAGTCATCACTATCTAAAAAACGCTTCAAAGAATAAAGGTCGTTGTTATCCATAGAAGAAAACATACCGGTCATCGTTTTGAGTTCTTTGACCTCAGCATCCGAATTCTCTCTTTTTGCATACGATTGCATCATGGTATTAAAGTCCACGCTTGTATCGTTAATTTGAATAGGATATTGAGACAAAGCATCTTCTTCAACGCTTTTGATATATTTATCCGCTCCGTTAGACATAGAAAGAATCAACGCTATACCGATAATACCTATACTTCCTGCTATTGACACTAAAATTGTTCGTGCTTTTTTTGTCAAAAGGTTATTAAAACTGAGTGATAAAGCAGTCAGAAACGACATAGAGGCTTTTTTGAGTTTTTGCTCAGATTTTGTTACGGTTTCTTCATCCGATATCTCATATGGATTAGAATCTTCTTTAATTTTACCGTCTTTAACCTTAACTATTCTATTTGCGTATTCATATGCAAGGTCCGGGTTATGCGTTACCATAACTACTAAACGATCTTTAGCAACCTCTTTTAAAAGTTCCATAACCTGGGTAGAAGTCTCACTGTCCAGTGCGCCTGTCGGCTCATCTGCAAGCAAAACATCGGGATTATTGACAAGAGCTCTGGCGATAGCAACTCTTTGCATTTGACCGCCTGACATCTGACTGGGTTTCTTGTGTATTTGATCTCCCAAGCCAACTTTTTCAAGAGCTTCTTTTGCGCGTCGGCGCCGTTCTTTTCTTGATATTCCCGAAATTGTCAATGCAAGTTCAACATTCGAAAGTACCGATTGGTGTAAAATCAAATTATAACTTTGAAATACAAATCCGATTGTATGGTTACGATAAGTATCCCAGTCTCGGTCTTTGTATTTTTTGGTAGAGACTCCGTTGATTATAAGATCGCCTTCATCATATCTATCAAGTCCGCCGATAATATTCAAAAGTGTAGTTTTTCCTGACCCGGACGGTCCCAAAATTGCAACAAATTCATTATCCCTGAGATTTAAACTAACATCATCAAGAGCTTTTTGAACAAGAGTGCCTGTTTTATATTCCTTTTTAATATTTTTTAACTGAAGCATAAGCGCCTCCACTGTTTTTCATAAATTAAATCATACATACTTTTTATAATATACACCGATTTTTATAATAATGATTAAATATTTGTAAATTATGATCTTTGTCTTAGATTTTATATAATCTCTGTAAAATATTCAAAAATACAGAAATCATCTAACTTAACAAATGATTTTTAATTGTTTGTCAAAGGTTTTTTATTTATCAAAAAATCCTTTATAGCTAGAAAAAAGCTTTCTTTGCGTTGACGGATTTATAAACAGTAATCATTATATATTTTACCAAAAATTGATTTCTATATATAAAATTTTATAAAAACAGTAACGCTGAGGATAATTAAATCTCAGCGTTGCTTCTATGATTTTATTTATTTAAAGCTGCTAATAATTGTTCCGCTTTGTCAGTCTTTTCCCAGAGAACAGGCAGATCTTCACGACCCATATGTCCGTAAGATGATAACGGGGCATAAGTTGTATTCAAAAGATCAAGCTCCTTTATGATTGCCGAAGGACGACAATCAAAAACTTTGTTTACAGCTTCAACCAACTTCTCTTCACTATAATCAGAAGTATTAAAAGTATCAATCATAATTGATACAGGCTTTGCAACTCCTATAGCGTAAGCAAGTTGAACCTCGCACTTTTTAGCAAGGTCAGCCCTTACAATATTTTTAGCTATGTAACGCGCATAATACGCCGCAGATCTGTCAACTTTTGTAGGATCTTTGCCTGAAAAAGCTCCACCGCCGTGTCTTGCAACACCGCCATAGGTATCAACTATAATCTTCCTTCCGGTAAGTCCGGAATCTCCCTGAGGACCGCCAATTACAAAGCGTCCTGTTGGATTTACAAAAATCTTTGTTTTATCATCCAATAAATTCTTTGAAATAATCGGACGAATCACGTACTCAATGATGTCTTCACGCAAGCTTTTCAGATAAACATTTTCATCATGCTGCGTAGATACAACAATTGTATCAATTCTCTTAACAACGCCGTTATCATATTCAACCGTTACCTGCGTTTTTCCGTCTGGTCTTAGATAATTTAAAACACCGTCTTTTCTAACCTTTGTAAGCCTCTTAGCAAGCTTATGTGCCAAGGAAGCCGACAAAGGCATCAACTCACTCGTTTCATCGCAGGCATAGCCGAACATCATTCCCTGATCACCTGCGCCTATTTTGTTTTTAATATCATTTTCTCCGTCTTTGAGCTCGTATGAATTGTTTACGCCCATAGCTATATCAGACGATTGTTGATCAATATTTATAAAAACCTTGCAAGTATCGCAATTAAAACCGTAACTGTCAGAATCATAGCCTATATATCTAACAGCTTCTCTGACAATACCTTCAATATCAATATCTGCATTGGAGGAAATTTCACCCATAACATTAACACAATCTGTAGTAACAGTGGTCTCGCAAGCTACATGAGCATTTTTATCCTGAGCTAAAATAGCGTCAAGTATAGAATCTGAAATTCTGTCGCATACCTTATCCGGATGTCCCTCGGTTACCGATTCTGATGTAAAAAAGTGTGACATATATTTACCCCTTTTCCATATACATACCGACATTATCTATCTTTTTGATGCTTATTTGACAAATCATTAATATAGTTCAATAAAATCTTGACCCAAAATAAAAACCCCGTTCGGTACAGCCAAACGGAGCAATAGACTCATCTTTCGGTTATACCGCAGGAATTGGCACCTTACAAAATGCAGGTTGCCGGACTTCATCGGGCCTGTCCCTCAGTCTCTCTTGATAAGTGGTAAGTATTAAATTCAACGTAAAGATTATACCTTGATATATAAGATTTGTCAATATATAATCAATAAAAATCAAATTTATTAAGCAATCTCTTCCATAGAGCAAGAGCAAGACAAAGAGTGTTTTACTCTATCCTCTACCTCTGCACGCTTACCGTCATTAAAACGGTCAACAGTTCCTACCAAATAGCCGGTGATTCTTCTAATACGTTCAAACGGTACATTATCATAGGTATAATTAACATCAACATATTCACCATCAACGGTAAATTCAATTGTTTTGAATAATTTATCAGGATTGGCCTCTTTGAGATCGGATACATAAATTTCAATTTCTTTTTCTGATAGAGTTCCGCCTTTAACTGTTACTTGCATTTCTACAACCTCCTAAAACTAAAATACACTTTATCTTGAATGCAATTAAAATATTAGCACAAGATATTGTGGTTTTCAAGTTAAATTTTAAATATTTTAGTTACAAAATTATAATCTTTTATTGCTTATAAGAATTTAATTGTAACAGTTAATTCTTATTATGAATTTTAATTTTTAAAAACCGGCATTTTTATTATATTTGGAAGCAATATAAAAAGAGTGAGAGCTGTAACCGTTCCTGTTATGATAGATGAGAGGCAAAGTACAGGCAAATAGGCAAAAATGCTTTTATCAGTAAAAAAGTATGCAATCATAAGCTGTCCGATATTATGAAACAATGCTCCGCCTATTCCTACTCCAATATAGCCAAATTTGATTCTTTTTCCTCTTAACAACACAAACATAACAACAGTGCTAAATATTCCTCCCGACAAGCTCATTAGAAAGGCAGTAAATCCACGCATAATAAGAGCAAGCATAGCTTTGCACAAACATATAAACAAAGCACTCGGCAGTGACAATACTTCCAGGGCAAACATTGTTGCAATATTAGAAAGTCCCAGCTTCATTCCCGGTAAAACAAAGGGTAAATCGGGCAGGAGCATTTCTAAATACGCTAAAATTAAAGCTGCAGAAGCTATCAATGCGGTTTGTGTCATAAAGGTAGTATAATTTTTAGAAACAGTTTTGTTACTCATACGCTCACCTCAAAACACCATCAATATTTTCATCTGCGCTTTCTAATGAAACGGAAATTTTAGCAGGCAAACAAACTATTGACTGTCCGCTGCGCGTAATTTTTCCGCTGTGAACACACAGCTTATCAGGACAATGAGACGACACAACCTCTGCCCCGTCTTTTGTAAATTTAACTGTAACATTATAATCTTCGCTATATACTCTAACAAAATCATTGTTAACCGTTGATAATTTAATCGTATCAACAATTTTTCCGTTTTCACGCACCACTGCTGATAAATCGCTGTTTTTTAAAAACTGAAATACTGATAAAAAAGCTACTACTAAAACAAGCGCAATGATTATAAGATCAAATAAAGTAAAAAGTTTTCTGTTTTTTGCAGTTTTAATAATAGTATTCACCTGATTTCTTAGCTAATATAATCAGATATAACGGAACAAAACTTGATTTGTTTTATCCCTTAAAATATTTAACAGCAGCCTCAAACATGCGTATATCATATTCGCCGTAAACATTTTTATAAAGGTCTTTGCCTATACGCTCGCTATGTCCCATTTTTCCGAAAACTCTGCCGTCAGGAGACGTAATGCCCTCTATAGCACATACAGAATCATTAGGGTTGTATCTTATATCAGATGTTGCATTTCCATTTAAATCAACATACTGAGTTGCGATTTGACCGTTGTTTACAAGCTTTTGAATCTCATCTTCGCTTGCTATAAATCTGCCCTCTCCGTGAGAAATCGGCACATTGTAAATATCTCCAACATTAGTTAGAGAAAGCCAGGGAGATTTATTTGACGCTATACGGGTACGCACAATTTTTGACTGGTGTCTTGCAATTGTATTAAATGTCAAAGTAGGACAATTTTCATCAGTATCTATAATCTTTCCGTAAGGAACAAGACCGAGCTTTATAAGCGCCTGAAAGCCGTTGCAGATTCCGCAAATAAGACCGTCTCTGTTATCGAGCAAATCTGTCACACCATCTTTTATAGCAGCATTACGGAAAAACGCAGTTATGAACTTTCCGCTTCCGTCAGGCTCGTCACCGCCGGAAAAGCCTCCGGGTATAAATATAGCCTGTGCAGTCTTTAAAGAATTTGCAAATTTTTCTACGCTTCTTTCAATACCGTCAGCCGACAAGTTGTTGAGCACTAATATTTCAGGCTCAGCTCCTGCAAAGCTTACAGCCTTTGCGCTGTCATACTCACAGTTGGTACCGGGGAAAACCGGTATAAGCACTTTTGGTTTAGATACTTTTATTGCAGCAACTTTGTGAGATGAGGCAACATACGAAAAATTATCATTAACATTACCCTTATTTTTTATATTACAGGAATAAACGCTTTCGAGCTTATTCTCATAAATTTCTAAAAGCTTTGATAAATCAACATACTCGTTTTTATAAGAAATTTTACCATCGTCTGTGATTTTACCTATAACTTGAAGCTCTTTTTCTGCATCTCCTTCAATCTCTAAGATAAACGAAGCATAATTGTAAGAGAAAATTTCATCAAGCGATAAAGATTCTTCAAAAGCAAAGCCCAAGCCATTGCCAAACGACATCTTCATTACAGCTTCCGCTATACCTCCCATGCCGGGCGTATAACAGGATACAGCCTTGCCGCTGCGCAACAAAGCAGTCACTTTAGAAAATACTTTTAACAAAGAATCAGTTTTAGGCAATCTGTTTTCATCAAATTCGGGAGCTATAACTACCACATTGTTGCCGCTCTTTTTAAATTCGGGAGAAACTATATTTTTTACATTTTCAGTAGTAACGGCAAACGATACCAAGGTTGGCGGAACATCTAAGTCTTCAAAAGTACCGCTCATAGAGTCTTTACCGCCGATCGAAGCTGTTTTTAATTCCATCTGTGCTTTAAACGCGCCAAGCAAAGCAGACATAGGCTGACCCCAGCGCTTAGCTTCTTTGCCGGGATGCGCAAAATACTCCTGAAATGTTAAATAAACATCTTCAAATTTCGCGCCAGTTGCTATCAACTTACATACAGATTCTATAACTGCCAAATATGCTCCGTGATAAGGGCTTTTTTCTGTAATAAAAGGATTATATCCATAAGACATTAAAGAGCATGTATCTGTATGATTTTTTTCTACGGAAACCTTCTGTACCATCGCCTGGATAGGAGTCAATTGATTTTTTCCGCCAAAGGGCATTAAAACTGTTCCGGCTCCTATTGTAGAATCAAAGCGCTCTGATAAGCCTCGTTTTGAACATATATTAAGATCATCAGCAAGTGATTCGAGCTCTTCGGCAAAGTTACCGCTCACCTTTTTGTTAAATTCTAAAGGTTTTGCAGTTTCTATATTAATATGTTTATCAGCGCCGTTGGAATTTAAAAACTCGCGGCTGATATTGACAATTTTTTTACCGTTCCAGTTCATAACAAGACGCGGTTCTTCTTTAACTATCGCAACCGGACAAGCCTGCAGATTTTCTTCTTTTGCAAGAGCTAAAAACTTATCTACGTTTTCTTTTTCTATTACAACAGCCATGCGCTCTTGGCTCTCGCTTATTGCAAGCTCTGTACCATCTAAGCCTTCATATTTTTTAGGTACAGCATTCAAATCAATCTCCAAGCCGTCTGCAAGTTCACCGATAGCTACCGATACACCGCCCGCACCGAAATCGTTGCAGCGTTTTATCATCAAACAAGCTTCTTTATTTCTAAACAATCTTTGCAGCTTTCTTTCTTCGGGTGCATTACCTTTTTGTACTTCTGCGCCACAAGTCTCTAGTGAACTCACTGTGTGAGATTTTGATGAACCTGTAGCTCCGCCGCAGCCGTCACGACCTGTTGAACCGCCGAGCAATATTACAACATCTCCGGGAGCAGGAACCTCTCTGCGCACGTTCTCTTTTGGAGTTGCTGCGATTACCGCACCTATCTCCATGCGCTTTGCTGCATATCCGGGATGATATATTTCATCAACTATTCCTGTTGCAAGACCTATCTGATTTCCGTATGAAGAGTATCCTGCCGCTGCAGTCGTAACAATTTTTCTTTGAGGAAGTTTTCCGGGGATAGTCTGATCAATAGGCTTCAAAGGATCAGCTGCACCTGTTACACGCATAGCGCCGTAAACATAGCTTCTACCTGAAAGAGGATCACGAATAGCGCCTCCTATACAAGTTGCTGCTCCGCCAAACGGCTCTATCTCGGTAGGATGGTTATGTGTCTCATTCTTAAATAATAAGAGCCATGGCTCTGTTTTTGAGTCAACATCAACATCTATTTTTACCGTACAGGCATTTATCTCTTCAGATTCATCTAATTTATCAAGTTTACCTTGCTTTTTGAGATGTTTTGCCGCTACAGTAGCAAGATCCATCAGACAAACCGGTTTAGTTGAGCCGAGCTCTTTTCTAACTGATAGATATTCATCAAAAGTCTTTTGAAGCAACTCATCTTCAAACTTAACATTATCAATTACTGTCAAAAAGGTGGTATGACGACAGTGATCCGACCAATAGGTATCTATCATTCGGATTTCAGTAATCGTAGGATCTCTATGCTCAGATTTAAAATATTCCTGACAAAACGCTATATCGTCGATATCCATTGCAAGTGCGTATTCATCAACAAATTTTTCAAGTCCTGCCCTATCAAGCTCAATAAAACCATCAAGAGTTTTTACTGATGTGGGCACTTTATATTTCATTTTCAAGGTCTCAGGCTTTTCAAGAGCAGCTTCACGCGCTTCTACGGGATTGATTAAATACTTCTTTATTTTTTCAATATCTTTTTGATCCAAATCACCGTATAAAGCATATATTTTAGCGGTGCGAATAAGCGGACGCTCACCTTTTGAAATAATCTGTATACACTGTGCTGCAGAATCTGCACGCTGATCAAACTGTCCGGGTAAATACTCTACCGCAAAAACAAAAGCATTACCAAAGTCTATATCACTTGATACTATATCTAACTGAGGCTCTGAAAACACAGAAGTTTTCGCATATTCAAACAATTCTTCTGTTATATTTTCAGCATCGTAGCGATTGATAACGCGTATATCTTCAAGCTTTTCTATTCCCAGCAAGTTTTTTAATTCTGAATATAAAGCCAAAGCTTCTTGCGCAAGATTCTTTTTCTTTTCAACGTAAACTCTGTATACCATTTAATTTTCCCCTTTAGCTTCAAGCGCTCTTTTTCCTATATCATGACGATAAAATGCGTTGTCAAAATGAACTTTGTCAACTTTTTCATAAGCTGATTTTATCGCTGTTTCTAAGTCTTCTTCTACAGCAGTAACTCCCAAAACTCTTCCTCCGGATGTAAGCAGCTTTCTATCTTTTTGAACTGCTCCTGCTACATATACATTGTTTTCTATTTCCGGCGAAATAGTTATTTCATATCCCTTTTCATATGACACAGGATATCCCTTAGAAGCTACTACTACACAGCAAGCGTTTTTGGAACTGAATTTAACCTCGGTTTCTTTTAATGTCCCATTGGTAGTTGCCTGCATAACAGTCAGCAAATCACTTTCTAGAAGCGGTAAAACGACCTGGGTTTCCGGATCACCGAAACGGCAATTATATTCTATTACTTTAGGTCCTTTTTCAGTCAACATAAGTCCAAAGTACAAACAACCTTTAAAGGTTCTGCCCTCTTTATTCATAGCGTCTATTGTGGGTAAGAAAATCTTTTGCATGCACTCGTCTGCAATTTCTTTGGTATAATACGGATTCGGCGCTACCGTTCCCATACCTCCGGTGTTAAGTCCCATATCGTTATCTAAAGCACGTTTGTGATCCATAGACGAAACCATAGGCACAATAGTTTCTCCGTCTGTAAAAGACAATACAGAAACTTCAGGGCCTGTTAAAAATTCTTCAATTACAATTTGGTCTCCGCTTTTGCCAAACTTTTTATCCTGCATAATTTCGGTAACAGCTTTCTTGGCTTCCTCTATAGTATTTGCGATTATTACACCCTTACCGAGCGCCAGGCCGTCTGCTTTAATAACTGTAGGAATAGGTGCACTGTCTAAATAAGCTAGCGCCTTATCAATATCGTTAAACACTTCGTATTCTGCTGTTGGAATACCATATTTTTTCATCAGATTTTTTGAAAAAACTTTACTGCCTTCAATAATTGCAGCGTTCTTTTTCGGTCCGAAACAAGGAATACCCTTTTCTTCCAAAGCATCAACGCAACCTAAAACCAACGGATCATCAGGCGCAACTACAGCATAATCAATTTGGTTATCAACTGCAAATTTTACAACAGCTTCTATATCCGTAGCGCCTATAGTAACGCATTTTGCATCCTTTGCAATACCGCCGTTTCCCGGCAAAGCAAATATTTCGGTTACATCTTTATTTTCTCTTAGCTTCTTTATTATAGCGTGTTCTCTTCCGCCGCCGCCAACTATTAATATTCTCATAATTATACCTCATTAATGATGGAAAAGTCTCATACCGGTAAACGACATTGCAATACCATACTTATTGCAACACTCTATAACAAGATCATCGCGAATTGAACCACCCGGTTCAGCAATAAACTTTACGCCGCTTCGATAAGCACGCTCGATATTATCATCAAACGGAAAAAACGCATCGCTGCCGAGAGCAACGCCGTCTATGGTAGAAAGATATTCTTTTATCTCTTCGGCTGTAAGAGGAGCAGGCTGAGAAGTAAAATACTTTTGCCAGTTGCCGTCTGCACAAACATCTTCCTCGTTTTTATTAATATAACCATCTATTACATTATCTCTGTTCGGACGCCCCAAATCTTCTTTAAACGGAAGATTAAGTACTTTTTCATGCTGACGCAAGAACCACGTGTCAGCCTTAGTGCCTGCAAGACGAGTACAGTGAATTCTTGACTGTTGTCCTGCTCCAACGCCTATTGCCTGTCCGTCAATTGCATAACATACAGAATTTGACTGAGTATACTTTAAAGTTATCAAAGCTACAATCAAGTCCCTGACTGCACTTTGAGGCAAATTTTTATTCTCAGTTACAATGTTTGAAAGAAGCTTTTCGTCTATCTTAAAATTGTTTCTTCCCTGTTCAAAAGTAATGCCAAACACCTGTTTTTGTTCTGTCTCTTCAGGCACATAATCAGGATCGATTTTTACAATGTTATAACTGCCCTTGCACTTAGATTTTAATATTTCAAGAGCCTCTTCGTCATAACCGGGAGCTATTATGCCGTCTGATACTTCTCGTTTAATCATCAAAGCGGTTGTAACGTCACATTTATCAGAAAGAGCTACCCAATCGCCGAAAGAGCACATTCTATCAGTGCCTCTGGCACGAGCATAAGCACAAGCTAGAGGTGAATCATCCAGGCCCTCTATATCATCTACAAAACAAGCTTTCTTTAACTTATCAGACAACGGAATTCCGACAGCCGCAGATGTAGGGCTAACGTGTTTGAATGAAGCAACAGCGGGTAGTCCCAAGGCTTCTTTTAATTCCTTTACAAGCTGCCAAGAGTTAAATGCATCAAGAAAATTTATATATCCCGGTCTTCCGTTTAGTATTTCAATAGGAAGATCACTACCGTCATTCATAAAAATTTTAGAAGGCTTTTGATTAGGATTGCAGCCGTATTTTAATTCAAACTCTTTCATTTTTATTTCTCCTTTTTCAGATTTTTTATGCGTTTTTATTAATTAAGCGATTTTCTTCCTTGCCTGATTCAAGATCTGTATATCTTACATAAAGTGAAATCTTGTTATCTTCATCAAGAGCCTTCCACAAAGAATTTGTAAATTCATCTATATCATCACAAATCGCTACTCTTTGGGGCTCTCCCTGGAATGTAGGAATAGGGTTGCCGTCACATACATAGGTGTGTATAAAATGGCCCAAGCCGTTGAGCGGAGCGTATGAATAAGTGTATCTGTTGCATGCAGATCCTTTTTCATCTGCACTTTTCAGGATGCTCATCTCATATGTAAAATCGTTGTCACCAAAGGTGAGCATGCCGCTGATTCTAGGAGTCAAATTAGGAAAATCAGGTTCAAATTCTCTTGTTTCAAGCGAAGATTTAAAATCTTTTCCGTCAACTATAGCGTCATATATCGTATCGGTCTGATCGCCGTTTGTAACAATCAGCTTATTTTCAAACTTTCTTACAGCAGCATAAATAATTAAGCTTGGATCTTCTACCTTAGATTCATCAAAAGGCTTTGTATAGAGAACATCGTCTTTTTCGGCAAAAACTCTGTTGCGGCTATTTTGGCTTCTGCCCATTATAAAGTATGCGGTGCAAGCTTTTTTGCCGTCTTTTGTTTTTCCTATAACAATTCCTCTGCCAACATAAGAATTATCTTTGATAAGCTCTGCGATATCATTGATTTTATAAATATCCATTAATTTTCCTCCAATTTATTTAACATTTCCTGAGATATTTTTTCAACTGATTTAGGTAAAATCTGCCATTCTGCAAGACGCATTACACGTTTTTGCAAAGTTTGCGGTGTATCGTCTGCTTTTATATTTACAGCTTTTTGCATAATAATTTCGCCGCCGTCGGGAATTTCGTTTACAAAGTGAGTAGTTGCTCCGGTAAGTTTGACTCCCTTTTTTAACGCTGCCTCATGAACTCTAAGACCATAATATCCCTCTCCGCAAAAAGAAGGTATCAAAGAAGGATGGACGTTGATAATACGACGATCATATTTTTTAGTAAAGCTTTCGCTTAATATACTCATAAAACCAGCTAAAACGATTAAATCAATTTGGTTTTCTTCTAGCGTTTTTATTATATTTTCTTCCATTTTTTGAGCGCTGCCACAGTCTTTTTTTGTAATTACACATGACGATATGCCTGCTTTTTGCGCTCTTTGAAGTGCATAAGCGTTTTTATTATTTGATATAACAAGCCTAATTTTTCCGCTTTTTATTACGCCTTTATTCTGAGCATTGATCAAAGCCTGTAAATTTGTTCCGCCACCTGATACCAGAACTGCAATATTTATATATTTTTTATCCAATTTTTTCTCCTGTATTTGAATATAAAAACAATGTTTTAGGTAAAAACACGAATTCAGATCTGCGAGTCAACATCGTATAATTATAAATATCTCAACTTAGATTATTTGTATTTTTTCATCCGTATCGGATTTTATAATTTTTCCAATTATATAAGCATCTTCTCCCTGTGCGCGTAAAATCTCAACAGCTTTGTCAGCATCATTTTTAGATACAACAACACTCATGCCTACACCCATGTTAAATGTATTAAACATATCACGCTCGCTGATCTTGCCTTTTTCTGCAATTAAATCAAATATAGGCAGCACTTTAACCTCACTGCGATTTATTTGAGCACAGTACCCGTCCGGTATACTGCGTGGAATGTTTTCATAAAATCCGCCGCCTGTAATATGCGAAATAGCCTTAACAAATACTTTATCCAATAGAGCCAATATGGATTTTACGTATATTTTAGTAGGAGTTAAAAGGGTTTCTCCTATAGATTTTCCTCCCAACTCTTCAATTGGAGTTTTAATATCTGAATTTTCCACATCAAAAACTTTTCTAACCAATGAAAATCCGTTGGAATGGACTCCGCTGGAAGCAAGAGCAATAATCACATCATCCTCAGCTATTTTGCTGTTATCAATAATTTTGTTTTTATCAACAACTCCGGTACAGAAACCGGCAAGATCATATTCGTCAACAGGGTAAAAGCCCGGCATTTCTGCGGTTTCTCCTCCGATTAAGGCAGCACCCGACTGAATACATCCTTCACAAATTCCGCTTACGATATCAGCAATTTTTTCAGGATAATTCTTTCCGCAAGCAATATAATCAAGGAAGAAAAGCGGCTTTGCTCCGCAGCAGATAATATCGTTTACGCACATAGCTACACAATCAATACCGACTGTATCGTTTTTATCCATCAAAAACGCAATCTTTAGTTTTGTTCCAACCCCATCCGTACCGCTAACCAGCACAGGTTTTGTTATTCCTTCAAGGTCAAGCTCAAATAAGCCGCCGAATCCGCCAACGTCGGAACATACTCCGGAAGTCAAAGTTTTGCTTATATGTTTTTTCATAAGTTCTACAGCTTTATAACCGGCTGTTATATCAACTCCGGCGTTTGCATAAACATCGGATTTAGACAGTTGATTCATAATTATTTATCCTTTCGTGAAGCTTTTGAGGAAATCTTCTCTTCAAAACGACTTTTGTTTGTATTTGTCGGTATCTCTGTAGGATATAAACCGTCAAAGCACGCAGTACAATAGCCTTTCCCGTTAACTCCGCAAGCTATCTTTTTTACATCTTCTACACTTAGATACCCTAAGCTGTCTGCTCCTATGATTTTAGCTATTTCATCAATAGAATGATGACAGGCTATAAGATTATCTCTCGAATCTATATCAGTGCCGTAATAGCACGGATTCATAAATGGTGGAGCAGATACACGCATATGTATTTCTTTTGCTCCGGCATCGCGAAGCAAACCGACAATCCTGGCACTTGTTGTACCACGTACAATAGAGTCGTCAATCAACACAACTCTCTTATCTTTTACAGTACTTATAATAGGATTTAGCTTTATTCTTACTTTATCACTGCGACTTTTCTGGCCGGGTGATATAAACGTTCTACCTATGTACTTATTTTTAATAAATCCTATTTCATAAGGAATACCGGATTGCTTTGAATAGCCAATAGCAGCATCAAGCCCTGAGTCAGGAACGCCGATAACAACATCTGCCTGAACAGGATGCTCCAAAGCAAGATATGCACCGGCTCTTTTTCTGGCTTCGTGAACACTAGAGCCGTCAATAACCGAATCCGGCCGTGCAAAATAAACGTATTCAAAAACACAAAGTTTTCTATCAGCTTTACCGCAATGATCAGTTATACTACGAATCCCGTCTTTATCAAAAACAATAATTTCTCCCGGCTTTATATCAGCTAAAAACGATGCTCCGACTGCATCAAGAGCGCAAGTTTCGGAAGCAACAACAAAACTGCCGTCTTCTTTCTTTCCGTAGCAAAGAGGTCTGAAGCCATGTTCATCACGAGCCGCAATCATCTTCGAAGGAGACATTACAACAAGAGAATAAGCTCCTTTTATACGACCTAGAGTTTTATTAACAGCGTCTTCTATAGTAGGCTCTTTTAAGCGTTCTTCTGTTATTATATATGAAATAACTTCTGTATCTGATGTAGTATGAAATATTGAGCCTTTCATCTCAAGCGCTGAACGAAGCTCGTAAGAATTTACTAAATTTCCGTTATGAGCAAGCGCCATCCTACCCTTTATATGATTTACAACAATAGGTTGAGCATTGTTACGCTGGGTTGCGCCTGTTGTGCCGTATCGAACATGGCCTACTGCCATATTGCCTGTCCCTAAAGCTTCAAGTCTGTCGGGAGTAAATACATCATTTACCAGACCAACATCCTTATAGGAATTAAACAATCCATCGTCGTTTACAACTATTCCGCAGGACTCTTGACCTCTGTGTTGTAATGCATAAAGCCCATAATATGCATCCCTAGCTACATCTTGGTTGTTTGGCGAAAAAACGCCAAATACACCGCATTCTTCTCTTAAACCAGACATAATACACTCCAAATCATTCGCCTAAAATACGTTTCATCATTTCTGCGTAGGCGTCTTCTACATTTCCCAAATCCCTGCGAAAACGATCTTTATCTAATTTCTCGTGAGTTTCGCTGTCCCAAAAGCGGCAGGTATCGGGAGAAATTTCATCAGCTAAAACGATTTCACCGTTCGAGAGTCTTCCAAACTCCAGTTTAAAATCGACCAAATCCACCTTCAAATTCTTAAAAAACGCTTTCATAACATCATTTACTTTAAACGCGATTTCTTTAATAATTTCAATTTCTTCTTCGGTAGCAAGTTTCAAAGCAAGCGCATGATAAGAATTGATCAGCGGATCACCCAAATCGTCATTTTTATACGAAAATTCTATCGTCGGCTGATCAAAAACTATTCCCTCATCAACGCCGTAGCGTTTAGCAAAAGATCCCGCAGAAATATTTCTTATAATAACTTCAAGAGGAACTATGCTCACTTTTTTAACTAGAGTTTCTCTTTCTGACAATTCTTCTACGAAGTGAGTAGGTACTCCCTCTTTTTCAAGCAGTTGCATCATATAATTTGTAACACGGTTATTGATAGCACCTTTTCCGTCTATAGTTCCCTTTTTTTGACCATTAAAAGCAGTAGCGTCGTCTTTGTAGGCAACTAAAAGGATTTCGCTGTCGTCGGTTGCATAAACTTTCTTAGCCTTACCTTCATACAATAACTCTTTTCTTTCCATAATAATTAAACCTCCAAATATTATTCAAACTGAGCTGATATTTCAGCATTTTTTTGTAAAACAGCAGCTTTATCTGCTGCCCTTTTTTCTTCTAATTTTTTTGCCAGTTCCGGCTCAGCTAAAGCCAAAATCTGTGCTGAAAGCAAAGCGGCATTGACTCCACCGTTAATTGCAACAGTCGCAACCGGAATACCGGAAGGCATTTGTACTGTTGACAAAAGGGCGTCAACGCCGTCTAAAACATTAGATTTACAGGGTACTCCGATAACAGGAATAGTAGTATCTGCTGCAATAACTCCGGCTAAATGTGCAGCCATACCTGCGATTGCGATAATCACACCGTAGTTGTTATCAATTGCGCTTTTAGAAAAGTTTTGTGCTTCATCAGGGGTTCTGTGAGCGGAATAAACACGAACATCAAACGGTATCTCTAAAGCTTTTAAGGTATCTGCGCTCTTTTGAGCTATAGGCAAATCGCTTGCGCTGCCCATAATAATTGCTACTTTTTTCATCTTTACCTCCCAGATAAATTCACTAATAGTTTATTTATATCTATAGCATTTATAGAGCTATTTTATATGTTACAGAAAACAAAAAGGCGCACTCAGACCAACTGATTCAAGTGCGCCGGACGGTTGGCATAATAAAAATATAATTTTTCCTTTCCTTGATTTTTTGCAACGTATGGTAAAACGCCACCAATTTCAAGGGTTTTAGTCTAAAATTCTACATTTATTTTATACCATTGGACTGATTTTTGTCAAGTTGCGATAGACTATAATTATTATTTTCAGCGGTTTGTTAATGCTGCGTTGTTATATGTAAATTATTTAGTAAATTATATACAAATACGTTAGTTTTCAGTCAAATAACCTCACATTAATTTAAAAAAACACACCCCGGCGTTTTTTAATTACGTCGAGGTGCAGCTTTATGTGTTTTTTTAAATTCGAATTAAAGAGTTACTCATTTATTTTTTTCACTTTTTTTATAAATGAAGTATACAGCTAAGCAGATAATCGAGCCAAACATAATGAGGAGCAGCAAAACTTTCATATTTCTAAAGCCTGCATTTGGCATAACATAGTCAGATGCGGAGTAGAAGTTTCTAAAGTCAAAGCGTACATTTGTATCTCCTGTATCTACCGTTTCAAGCGCTGTGCTCAAGTCGGT
>DEKP01000033.1:46560-47449 GCA_002353935.1 Ruminococcaceae bacterium UBA2719
ACTCTTCGTGTTTTAGTGTAAAGTTCAGAGTATATACTCCTGTTGCACTGGCTGTAAAGCTGTCTGTTGTTACTTCTTCATTGCCTTCTTGCATATATTCTATTGTATATTCTTTATTTTCCTCTAATCCGGTAAATGAGATCTCAAACTCAAACTCTTGATTTTTGTAGTATGTTTCTTCTTCAGTTCCGTAAGCAAATTCAACAACATTACTAACCGTCAAATCTCTTTTTATCTTTTCATTCGTGAAGGTTACCGTTATATCTTCTCCTGTGTCCGCGTTTTCAAGCATCGTTGAAAGTGTTTCGTTCTTAGCGTTATTTGCTGCTGCTTCTTTCACTATCATACCAAGAGAATTTGCGTCCGTTATCTTATAAGATGATATATAATTTCCTGCCGCTTCGGTTATTCTGTATTTCGCTCCAATAGGGATAGCAACTAAAGATACCGTTTCACTGCCCTTTAGATATACAGTTACATTAGCTGTACCGTCATTATTAGCAGTATATGTATCTGAAGTCGAGTCGGAATACAAGAGCGAGTAGGTTGCCTGCGGCGAAAGGCCCTCAAGAACTACATCAAATTTATAACTTTCGTTATCATTTTCAACATTTCCGGTTACCGCTTTTTCAAGAGTAACCGAAGTAGTTGCTATAGAAAGCTTTTTGTTGACAAAATCAACATGTTCGGGTGTATTCGCAACGATAGTACCGCTGTAAGCGGACTGTTGTGCTTCAAAATCGCTAACCTGCGTCTCGGTTACCGTGTAATGATATCCGGCAGGGATATCGGTCAGGGTTACAGACTCGTTGTGAGCAAGATAAGTTGATGAAACACCGTTTTCAAATATCAAGTCGCCGTAGGTTTCTATTCCTGATAACGGAAGGTT
>DEKP01000011.1:0-5628 GCA_002353935.1 Ruminococcaceae bacterium UBA2719
TGCTCTACCGACTGAGCTACAGAGGCAAATATGGCGACCCGGAACGGGTTCGAACCGTCGACCTCTAGCGTGACAGGCTAGCGTTCTAACCAACTGAACTACCGGGCCATATTTGGTGGGAACAACAGGGCTCGAACCTGTGACCCTCTGCTTGTAAGGCAGATGCTCTCCCAGCTGAGCTATGCTCCCACAATTTCGCCTCTTATTTGCGACTAAATTATAATACAATATTAATTTAAAGTTGTCAATAGTTTTTGAAAAAATTTATTTTTTAAATGCAAATTTAATTAACTCTTCCTCTGGAAAAACATACTCTTTATTACAAAAGCGACAGTGAGCCTGAGCTTTGTGTTCATTATTAGCCATGTCGAGTATCTCTTTTTTTGGCATTGACTTTATAATTGACGCTATCTTTTCTCTGGAACAACCGCAAGCATATTTAACTTCAAACTCATCAAGCACTTCAACCTCAAATCCGTCCAACGCTAATTTGCAAATATCAAGGACCGTCATACCCTTCGCAAGCATAGTGGTTACGCTATCAAGTTTCGAAATGTTTTCTTCAATTTTATCTATAGTAGAATCATCTGCTCCTGGCAAAAGCTGAATTAACAATCCACCTGAAAGCAAGACCTGAGCGCTTTCTTTGTCAATCAAAACGCCGAGAGCACATACCGTCGGTATCTGTTCACTAGCTGCAAAATAATTTGTGATATCCTCTGCAATCTCTCCGGAAACAAGCTTTACTTGTCCATTATAGGGCTCTGATCCAAAATAGTTTCTCTGCACACTGAGTATACCGTTACCTATTGCTTGTGCAACATTTAATTTTCCGTTTTCATATCTGGTCGTTGTGCAGCTTGGATTTTCTACATATCCCTTGACATTGCCAAAGCTATCTGAAACCGCGACAAGTGCTCCGAGTTCCCCGTCGCCGCTTATTCTTAAATTCATACTAGCATTATCTTGCTTTAACATAGCTCCCATAATAGAGGCTGCGGACAAAAGTCGCCCTAATGCAGCAGAAGCTACCGGACTCGTTTTGTGTATAACACTGGCCTTGTATACTATATCGGTTGAATCTATTGCAGATGCCATTACAGCTCCATCTGAAGTTATACATCTAATAATTTTATCCATATTAATCTCCTAAATTTTTCTTGCGACAAATACCAAACGCTCGCTGTTTTCTTTCGCATCATCAAATGTCATATCATCATAAATTTTAACTATCTCAAACCCAGACTTTATAAGCATACTTTTTAGTTCATCCGTATGATACGCACGTTCTTGAAAATTTTCGCTGAATCTGTGATATATATTTTTTTCACGAACAAAAAAATCCAAGTCAATATTCACAACATTATTTTCTTCTAAGGAATTTTGCCAAATGCAGAAAACATCATTAACATCATATACAAAAGTATTATCTGCCAATATATTTCTATGCTTAAACACAGTATTTACATCAAAAAGAAAGTAGCCTCCCCGGTTCATAAACAGCTCTAATCTTTTGAATGTTTTTTCTACGTCTTTAATATCAGTTAGATGATTAATGCTGTCAAGTGTACATATGCAGGTATCTATAGTTCCAAAAAGATCGATAGACTGCATATTTTGTTTGATAAAAAGTATATCGAGGTTTTGTTTGTGCGCCTTTTCGTTAGCAAAAGTTAACATATCTGTTGAAGCGTCAACACCATATATATCCACTCCACGTTTTTTAAGCTCACAAGTCAAAGATCCCGTTCCGCAAGCAAGATCAAGGCTCAACCCCATATTGTGGTTAAGCCCTGCAAAAATCTTTTGTATATATTCAGCGCGCGCCGAATAATCTACATTAAAAGTCAGCGCATCATAATACTGCGAAAAAATATTATATCCTATCATTCTTTATCTTTCAATCTCGAAAAAACCAAGTTGTATCCACCGGCATTTTCATATTCTAACGAGCGTTTAACACGACTTATAGTAGCAGTAGACGCACCGGTAGATTCTACAATTTTATTATACACCATATCATTATCAAGCATTTTAGCAACCGCAAAACGCTGTGACAACGCCTTTAGTTCAGGAATTGTACAAAGATCTTTGAAAAACATTTCACACTCTTCAACGGTTTTTAAAGTTAAAATAGCCTTATATAATTCGGCAGCAAACTCTATATTTGGTTTTGGCAATACAGTTGCACTCCTATCACTGTTTAATATACTAAAATTGTAACACATAAAAGCAAAAAAGTAAATAGCTACACAAATCAAATAAAATATTCAAACAGCTTTTATTTACCACCATAAAAATCCTGTTAATATACCAAGCAAAACTCCAAAAACATAGAGCAATAGCGTTATAAGCAAATTCTCTTTTACCTTTTTGTTAAGTCTGAAAAGCACGAGCAAGCCGACTCCTGCGTTAGTCATAAGGCCCGTTATCATTTGCCCTGCTGTTATTACATTTTCAACAAAGAGATTTGTTATTAAAACAGAAGCAGAACAGTTAGGTATCAATCCTACTAAACCCAGTAATATTTCTCCGACAAAAGGGGTATTATTAATTATGCTGCGCAAAAAATTTTCTCCGCCAAAATAAAAAACCAAATTAAGAGCAAGTGAAACGATAAATATAAGAATAATAACCTTTGCTGTATGTTTTAGCGCAGAGATAAAAATGTTTTCCTCACAATCACAGTGCTCTCGCTCACAAAATTCATGGATGTGCTCGCTTGAAGTTTGTTTTGACTTATGAAAAATGCGAAGCGTAATATCAATAATGAAGCCTGCTATAATACCGCCGAAAACTTTAAAAAGCAAAATTTTAAGAATAACGGATATATTTACGTTACTAGACAAAAGTATAGGTATCATCTCATCGCTTGTAGATAAAAATACAGCTATAAGGGTGCCTAAAGTTACTATTCCCGCAGCATAGAAACCTGCAACAGCTCCCGAAAAACCACACTGAGGTATTGCCCCCAAAAGGCCTCCCAGCGCAGGACCCGCTGCCCCGACTTTTGAAACATTTTTATTAAGTTTTTCTCCTGCTTTTTGTTCAATATACTCCATTAATAAATAAGCAAGATAAAGTATGGGCAACATTTTTACACAGTCTATAAGAGTATCAAGTAATAATTCTGTCATTGTTTTTCCTTATCTTTTAAGATTCTTATAATAATATATCAAATATTTATTTTCCCGTCAAATAAATACAGATAAAAATATAAAAGTTGTAAACTCTTGCAATAAAAGCAAAATAAAATCTCAATACAGAATTGTTTCTAAAACCTACTAAAACAACAAAAGTTAGTTTGTCTGCTTTAGCGTTATAGTTTTATATTTTTAAAATCTTGACAACAGAGCTTTAGTGTGATAGAATAATAGCCACGGTTACGGAGAGGTGTCCGAGTGGTTTAAGGAGCTAGTCTTGAAAACTAGTGATCCCGCAAGGGACCAAGGGTTCGAATCCCTTCCTCTCCGCCATTCAATAAAACAACTTTGGACATGGAGGATTACTCAAGTGGTCAAAGAGGCTCCCCTGCTAAGGGAGTAGGCCGGGTAACCGGTGCGAGAGTTCGAATCTCTTGTCCTCCGCCAAAATATTAAAAAAGCCGATAAACACTGACTTGTTATAGTAACAGTCAAGAATCGGTCAAGAAAATATCACCTTATTTTAATAATAGGGTGTTATTTTTTTGCTTAAAACAAAAAATGTCCCCCACTGGGACACATCACATACCAAAGCATGGAGAGGTGCGGGGGGTCCTATTGATAATAGTATAGCATATTTTTTATGGTCTGACTTTCGGCACAGACTATCCGCTTTTAAACTGGTCGAAATCGACCTTGTTAAAATTTACTACTTATACTCACACAACAGTGCTTTCCAATCGGGAGTGCCCACAATACCATCAACTGTTAGATTGTGATTCTTCTGATACGATTTTACAGCATATTCCGTGTTGTTGCCAAAAACGCCATCTATCACAAGCTCTTTTCCATCCTTACCCTCATAGCCGCACTCTCTTAAAATGCGCTGTGCTGTTTTTACCTGTCCTTCTGTATTTTTTGTAGATGTTTTCCAAATTCTTTCCATTGTGATTTTTGTAGTATACCATTTATCCATTGAATATTTATCTGTGGATTTCGAATATGCAGGTCTACCGGCACACGAAACTACATTTAAGCTTCTTTTTTGTCGCAACACTTCTCCGTTTGAGCTAGAGCCTGTGTTGCCTTCTATAGTTGTAATAGTTCCATCCCCGTTGACTTTTTCGATAATTCCTACATGATCCAGAGAATAAACATTTGGTACCCAGTTCGATTTATCGTCTGTCCAATGAAAGAAAACTACATCTCCCGGTTTATATCCGGATTTAACTAATTCTCCGTTTTCATAAAACCATTTTCCCTGTTCTCCGCAATTTGCTGTTTTAACTCCAAGCAAATTTCTCGCTCCAACCTGATTAAAAACCCATTGTACAAATACCTCGCACCAGTCATAATTAGGGCCGCTTACTTCTGTCGAGTAAAACCAGGTATTATACTTACATCTTTTTACATTTGTTGCCTTTGTTCCGATTTGGCTTTCAGCGGTTTCTATAATTTTATTTGCTGTCAATTTATGCTTCCTTTCTCAAGTGATTTATTTTTTCCTTATTATCAGATTATGTCGAGAGTAAGAGTATTGTTAATATTTCTCAACTTGAATTTATACGTTATCGTATGCTAAATCCCGATAAAATTTAGGCTAATCTTATATAAACCAAATATATATTTCCATATAATATAAAAAGGAAAGATAAATCATGGAAACCAAGGAAACATCTATAATTCATTCCATATATTGAGGGTTGAAAGCAACCCTCCCCCCTTGTACCATAAATACAGGAGACCTTATAGGCCTTCAAAACAAAGGAGGAATGTATATGAAAAAAACATCCAAATTATTTGTCTCAGCAGTATTAATAATTACTATGATAATTACAGCTGCTGTTACGGCAAATGCAACAGCAAGAAAAAGAGTAAACGCAAAAACATATGCGGCATGCTCAAATCAGTTATCAGCAAATTCAAGCTGCAAAAATATTGATGATTTAATCAAGCAGTATGGCTGTTCGGATTCAAAAGCTTCAAACATTAACAAATTGTTAAACCAAAACAATTGCTCAAATTCAGACTGCACGAACCTCAAAGATTTGCTAAATCAGATCAATTGCTCAGGTTCAGAGTGTACAAAAGTTAAAGATTTGATAAAGCAGAACAAATGTTTAGATTCAGACTGCACAAAATCTAAAGATTTGGTAAAGCATAACGACTGTTCTGGCTCGGGCTGTACAAACATTAAAGGCTTTGTAAAACAGAACAATAGCTCTGCTTCCAAATGCACAGATATTAAAGATTTGATAAAACAATATAGTTGCCCTGACCCAAGCTGTGCCAGCATTAAAGAGTTGCTAAAACAAAACTGCAACTCTGGTACAAGCTGCAAAAACATTACCGATTTATTAAAGCAGTATATAATATTCAAAAACAACTCATGCACCAATAACCAACAAGACTATATTAGCCCTTCAAATCCGCAGTCTGAAACAGAAGCAACGCAACCGCAGCAGCCTGCAACACAACCACAACA
>DEKP01000011.1:5798-74808 GCA_002353935.1 Ruminococcaceae bacterium UBA2719
ACACAACCGCAACAGCCTGCAACCGAGCCAAGGGAGTCTGAAAACTCTGATGTTGCAAATTCTGTATCAGAATACGAAAAAGAGGTTGTAAGACTTGTAAATGAAGAAAGAGCAAAATACGGTTTATCTGCCCTGTCTCTAAACACTGATTTATCTTACGTCGCGAGAATGAAATCTCAGGACATGAAAAACAAAAATTACTTTGACCACAATTCTCCTACATACGGAACGCCGTTTGAAATGATGAAAACTTTTGGTATAAGCTATCGTACAGCCGGTGAGAATATAGCCAAAGGATATCCAACGCCGCAGTCAGTTGTTAACGGATGGATGAATTCTCCGGGGCACAGAGCAAATATCCTTAATTCCTCGTTCAAGCAAATTGGTGTCGGTTATGTTGCAAGCGGTAATTACTGGACACAAATGTTCATAGGTTAAAATGTACACAAGAACTTATTTATAAAAAGCCATAGTACAAACAGACTTTTGCACAAATATAAAAAATTTAAGGGGCAGGTTTTTCCTGCCCCTTATAAATTATATACATAAACCTATTTTGAATTGAAATTTAAATTATTAAAATATAAAATTCCATCTTCTTTGTCTGTGAAATTTTTTACATCTCTTTCTCTAGTGGCATTGAAATACAGCACTCCATCCAAAAAACCACAAGCTTCCATTTCAAAGAATTCAAATGTATCGCTTTGAATTCTAAAACATTCACAATAAGTAACTTCCTTGTTATTGGTCGCTTCATCTACAGAATCATAACGAAGCACTTCGCTAAGATTGTAGTAGCTGTTATCTTTTGCATCGCAACATGCAAAAACTGCATAAAGCGAGCCGTTGCGGTATGTTATTCCTTGTGCTGTAAACCTTCTGGTTACATATTTTCCCAGTTTAGGATCATATTCTTTAACCACATCACCGGTTGCTCTATCAAGCTTAAAAGCTTCTGTAAAAACGACATTGCTATTAGTGGCAATATTGCTATCAATATGTCCTTTGTAAATCTGCTTTCCTTCCTTTATAAATAAATCTGTACCGCTGCCTGTACTAGCTTTTATAGCAATGCCGGTTGGTTTAATATATAAAGATTTGCCATCCTTGTCTATGTAACATGGATAAATATTTCTAATTTTTTTAATCTCGTTTACCGCATCTCTGTTATCTACATCAACCAAGGCAATACCCTTGCTACTAGCAGTTGCAACAAGCAAAGTTGCATAACCATTATTGTTATTATAAGATACAACTTCCATATCATTAGCATGACCTAGACAGCTATAAACTAATGTGTTGCCATTGTATGTAAGTGGAACTGCGGTCTTCGAGCTGGCTTTTGTATCTGTCTTATAAATGGTTGCAGCTTCATTACTGTTTTTCACTTTTGCGGTATAGATGTATTGTGAGCTTACTGCCATCCCCTGCAAAGCTGAAGCTTTAGCTTTGCTAGGTACATTCCATACAATGGTTTTGCAGTCACTATCATAAGCAGTATAAGAATAGTTGTTCTCACCCTTAGGAAGTTGCTTTACAGAAACCTCATGCTTTTTACCTTCCAGATTGATTGTTACCGTTGCTGATCTTACTATTCCTTTTTTGGTATAATTTTTTGTTGTAAGCTTTATTTCCTTTACTGCACCGTTTGAAATATTCGGTTCTGCTGTAAGCCAGCTTTTTGCAGCTTCAGGAACCGTCAGCTTAACATTAGCCTGGGGAGATGAGGTCTGAAAACGAATATTTTTTTCTGAAGCCATATCAAGAGAGGTCCAAATTGTATCTTTCAGGCCATTGAAACCTGTAATAATATTTACAATATAACTCTGAATATCTGCAGCATCTGAAACATCAATTATTCCATCAAAATTTACATCTGCTGCAATTTTTGATTCATCATCCAGTGTTTTAACTTTTGCAACATAACGTTGAATTTCCGTTGCATCTTTTACGTTAATTTTTCCGTCGTTGTTAACATCACCCTTCAGACGGTTAGCAGCCGAGGCAGGAACAGCACATGGAAGTGTGATAGCAATAATCGCTGCACACAGGGCACTCACAATTCTTATAAACTTTCTATTTTTTAACATTTGTTTTTTCTCCTTTTAAAAGTTTTGAGCACTTGCATTGTATCATAATCATTATATAAAATAAACTGTTTTACGATATTTTTATAAATTCTATGTTTTATATAATAACAGATCTATTTTTATCTATCTTTTATGCACTATAGATTAGTCAATTAACTAATCTATACAAATCAAAACGTTTAATCTTTGCTGCGTTTTTTATGATACGAAAATATTTTATTAACAAACGATTTTATAGAATTAGCGGCTTTTATTATAAAAAACAAACAGCCATATACCGGCTGTTTAAATCAAAAGATTGTGTTTTATATAAAACTGTAACAAACAAATTATAAGTCTATACAAAATACCAATAAACTGATATTTTGTATAGACTTTATTTATCATTATTAGTTATTTGGCGTATCAGTCGTAAAAATTTCTTTAACCGAAGTTGCAAGTCCCGCCATGCTCTGGATCTCAGACGGTATAATTATTTTTGTAGCTTTTCCATCCGCTACCTTTTGTAATGATTCAAGGCTTTTAAGCGCAATTACTTTCTCGCTGGGTGCTGCTTCATTTAGCATTTTCAGCGAATCTGCATATGCTTTTTGTACTGCAAGAATCGCCTGAGCTTCACCGTCCGCTTCACGAATTTTAGTTTCCTTTACAGCATCAGCTTTTAAGATTGCGGATTCTTTAAGTCCTTCGGCAACAAGTATCTGGCTTCGTTTTTCACCTTCAGCATCAAGAATACGTGCGCGTCTTTCACGTTCTGCCTTCATCTGCTTTTCCATCGCGTCTTGAATCTCACGTGGCGGAAGAATATTCTTGAGCTCAACTCTGATAACCTTTATTCCCCATGCATCTGTAGCTTCGTCAAGTATTATTCTTATCTTATCGTTGATTGTGTCGCGTGACGTAAGTGTAGAATCCAGCTCCAAATCGCCGATAATATTACGCAGAGTTGTTGCTGTCAAATTCTCTATAGCATCTAAAGGCCTTTCTACGCCATAAGTATAAAGCTTAGGATCAGTTATCTCAAAATATACTACCGTATCTATCTGCATAGTAACATTATCTCTTGTAATAACCGGCTGAGGCGGAAAATCAACAACCTGTTCCTTTAAAGAAACCCTTTTTGAAATCCTGTCTATAAACGGAACTTTAAGATGCAGTCCGGTATCCCATGTTACATGATAAGCGCCTAAACGTTCAATAACAAAAGCGTGAGCCTGTGGTACCACCTTGATATTGCGAACTATAATAATAAGAATCAGCAACGCAATAACTGCAATAACGATATAACCTAACATAATTTATTTTCCTTTCATATTTAATATCTGCTAAACAACTCAAAAACACAGAAATTTATATAACTAATTTTTATAAATTTCAAACAATATTTTTGTTTGTTCGGTAATATTTATTGAATTTTATCTTCCTGTCTTACAATGAGCTTTACTCCTTGTATATCGCAAATATACACAGGCGTATCTTTTTCAAGCTGTGAACCATCCTCGGTTTTAGCGCTCCAAACTGACGATCCAACGCGTACTTGTCCTGTTGCTTTTTGATTATTTATCGGTGATATTACAATTCCTGTCTGTCCGATAAAACGATCAGAATTAGTTTTTGATTTTTTTAGATCAGTTATACGCTTTACAATCGGTCTTGTCAAAACCAGCGCAAGAGCACTAATAATCACAAAAACTATTATCTGAATAATAATATTATCAGTTATTAGAGAGGTTATACATGAACACAACGCTCCCATGACAAACCATATGGAAACAAGCTGCGTTGTTGCTGCCTCTAAAACAGCCATAACAGCAGCAAATATAAGCCAAAATACCGTCATATCAATTCCCCTTCAACCCAAATCTGTCTTGTATATTATTATATCACAGTAAAACATACTGTCAACTTAAACATTCTGCTACACTTTTTAACTAATTTATGGTATAATAAATAAAAGGTGGTGTTTTATATGGCATTTGATACTTTTGATGAGGGAATTTCTTTAGGCGGCATAAGAAGCAAAAATGAAATCAGGACCCTGATATGCTATATGTTCAAAGGGGTAAACTCTCCAATGAAAAAAGAAAGCATTATTACTGCTTTACAGGAAAAAGGTCTTGCAAATTATTTTGAATCCAGCGCCTGTTTTGATGATTTGATACGCAATAATAATCTTGAACTCGTTGATAAAAGTAATGATACGTATTTTATTACAGATGCAGGAAAGCTTATTGCCACTCAGTTAGAAGATACTTTAGCTTTAACTGTAAGAGAAAGAGCCTTGCAATGTCTTTTGGAGCTTATAAACCAAGAAAAAATTGAAAAGGAAAATGTTGTAACTATTGATAAAAATAAAAATGGTTATACAGTCAACTGCTCAATTTCGGGCGGTGATATGGATCTTTTAAATTTTTCTCTATATGTACCTGACATAAATCAAGCGCGTATGATAAGAAAAAACTTTCATAAAGATCCCGAAATGTTTTATTCGGTTATCATCGCTATGCTCACCAGAAACAAAAAATCGGTTGAAGATATTTTATCAGAGTTAAATGCTGTTATATAACTTTATCAAAAGATCGTGTTTTATTTTGAGAATGGTTTCATTTTCATTTATAGGACTATCTTTGATATAACGATAAAAATAAAATCGCAACGGAGAACATAATGATATATGTTGACAAGCTTAGAAAAGAATTCAAAAAAACGATAAAAGATCCCGGTTTAAAGGGAAGCATAAAGTCGATTTTTAAACCTAAAACAATAAAAGTTATAGCTGTAAAGGATATTAGTTTTGAAGTAGCTGAAGGCGAGATTCTCGGATTTATCGGTCCAAACGGCGCAGGCAAAAGTACAGTTATCAAAATGCTGACCGGGATTCTCACTCCAACCTCCGGAAGTTGCACAATAAACGGCAAAAACCCAACCGAAAACCGCAGAAATTATGTTAGGGAAATCGGTGTCGTTTTCGGACAGAGAACCCAGCTGTGGTGGGATTTACCGCTAAGAGAAACTTATAGTGTGCTAAAAGAGATTTACGAAGTTCCCGATGATAGCTACAAAAAACGAATGGCATTTTTAAACGAAGTGCTTGATCTTGACAGTTTTATTTCCAGTCCGGTTCGAACTCTTTCGCTGGGACAACGTATGAGAGCCGACATCGCTGCATCTCTCCTACACAGTCCAAAGGTACTTTTTCTTGATGAACCAACAATCGGACTGGATGTTGTGGTTAAGGATAACATCCGAAGGGCTATTGAATACATAAACAATCAGGAAAAAACCACCGTAATTCTCACTACTCACGACCTGGAGGATATCGAACTGCTGGCAAATCGAATCGTTATGATTGACAAGGGAACAAATGTTTTCGATGGTTCAATAAGCGAGTTGAAAACTAAATACGGGCAATTCCGAGAGCTTTATTTTGAAACAGATTCACCAAACCCTGTTAACATTTTAAACTATGAAAACCACTTCAATTTCAAACCTGACGAACTTAATATAAAAGCCGAAGGTAAAACCGTAAAGTTGAGTTTTAACAGCTCGATTGTTCCGGTATCGGATATGCTTTCATATACTCTCGGCAAAATCAACGTCAGCGACATCAGCGTAAAAGATGCGGATATTGAAGTAATTATCCGCAGAATGTACAAACACGGAGAAAATTTATGAAGCGCAAGCTAAAAATCTACCTTCCTTTTATCAACGCCGGGATTCAAGAGGTTGCAACTTACAGGGTAAACTGGATTTTTTATATGTTAGGTAATGCACTCGCCTGCTTTGTATCGTACTTCATATGGAAAGCTGTATACAGCTCCGGCGGCACAGATACCATGAACGGATTTACCATGTCGCAGATGGTTGTTTATATTGTGCTTATGTTTTTAACAAGCACAATAATTGCCAGCGACGGCGCCTGGGTTGTAGGAGAGGAAATCAGAGACGGATCAATCGCAATGCGGCTTATAAAACCGGTAAGCTACAATGCTACTTTCCTCTTTCAGGAACTTGGAAACAAGCTTCCCACTGAATTTGCGCTTGCCATTCCAATGATTTTTGCAGTAGAAGTTATACGCACAACTATGAGCGGCGAAATCCAGTTCAGCATACTTGGGCTTTTGCTATATATTTTAAGCTGCATTATAGCTTACCTTATTAACTTCTATTTTAACATCTGCTTTGGTTTTATCGCGTTTGCAATCAAATACCTATGGGGCGCAAACATGATGAAAAACTGCATTATCGGTTTTTTGTCCGGAACAGTAATTCCTCTTGCCTTTTTGCCTGATGCACTTGAAAAATTATTTTTGTTTTTGCCGTTTGCCTCTCTCAACTATACTCCAATAATGATATATATGGGAAAGTACACAGGAACAGAGCTTTTGTATTATCTTGGCTTGCAAATTTTTTGGGCATTCTTTTTCTTCGCCTTATCAAAAGCTTTGTGGAAAGCTGCCGTAAAACGACTTTCTGTACAGGGAGGATAATACATGAAAAAACTTAAAAGTATGTTTAAAATACATAGAATTTTCATAGCTCAGGAATTCAAACGAATGATGGAATATAAAGGCGACTTTATTGTAGGAATAATCGGATTTTTGATGATACAAATGTCCAATCTTCTGTTTTTGTGGATTATTTTCAGTCAAATTCCAAATTTGCTCGGCTGGACAGTAAACGAAGTAGTTTTTATCTATGGTTTTTCGCTTATTCCAAAGGGAATCGACCACTTTTTCTTTGACAATCTGTGGGCAATCGGTCACTTTACTGTACGCAAGGGTGATTTTGACAAGTATCTGACAAGACCGGTAAACACTCTGTTTCATGTTCTGGTGGAAAAAATCCAAATTGACGCTTTGGGAGAAATACTTACCGGGATCGCGCTTGTATGCATAACCATACCCAAGTTGGGTGCTAATTTGAACATTTTCAGAATCTTGATTATGATTGTGCTGATTCCGTTTATCACTCTGATTTATACCGGAATAAAAACAATAACCGCTTCGATTGCTTTTTGGACAAAACGAAGCGGAAACATCATATATATGTTTTATATGGTCAACGATTTTGCAAAATATCCGGCAACAATTTACAACCGCTTTGTGCAAAACATAATTACCTACATAATACCATTCGCACTAACCTCATACTATCCGGCGCTTTTCATACTAAGAGGTGAGAACTCCTTGTTCAATCTTGGTTTACCGGTTTTAGCAGCAGTAGTGCTTATGGGTTTTGGAATTTTGGTATGGCACAAAGGTATCAGAGCCTATGAAAGCGCAGGAAGCTAAGATTTTCATTTGAATTTAATAATATTTTTGATATATACATTCTTTAAATTTAGCGTTTACTGAAAAATGTAACTTAATCAACTTTTGACTAATCGGTTTGAATTTTACACCCTATATAACGCTCATCATGACAAGCAGCGCTACGCCCGGCACTCCGCCAAAAGCTGACACCAACACTGAAAATGCAGATACCGGAATATATACATGAGTAGCAAAAGATAAAAGGTCAACGACAAAAAATGTTACCAGCCCAAATAACAAAGATATAAAAGCTCTTTTAAAGGGCTTTTTATTTTTTATCGCAAAATATATAAAAGAAAATAATATAAAAGCGCCGAAAAGTCCTAACATAACTATTGTCATATATATTCTCCATAAAAAAGACTATCAGTTATATACTGATAGTCCATTTTATGTTTATAAATCGAAAAATATTATTCACAAAGAATTGATTTTTATTTTAAACAGCTTCATCAGCGGTAGCGCTTATGGTAGTTTCCGATGTTGCATCAGCGTCAGAATCTGAAGATTTATCTGTTGCATATGCAATTATGTTAAGAGCTAAAACAACTACGACAAATCCGATCGCAATCCACTTTGTAGCTCTCGACAAAAACGCATCATAAGAACGTGCCTTATTCTTTGAAAAAAATGTATCTGCACCTCCGGAAATAACTCCAATATTCTTTTCGTTACCCTCTTGAAGAATAATTACAATTATCATAATTAAAGATGCAACAATCAAAAGTGCCCCTAAAATAATCTCCCAAACCGTCATATTTATCTTCCTTTCAAAAACATTTCAGTTAAATCCTAATTATTCTAACATAAGTAAACTGATAATGCAAGTATAATTTTTCAAATATATTCTTAATATTGTAGGTTTTTCAATATTAAAGAAAATATCGCTGATTATTTTAACGTTTTCTCTTTATATTTCCGTTGAAATAAAGCGCACGCAAAAATATGCAAAATCATCTTAGCTTATATTAAATAATAGAAAGCTGTGTAGCAATATCGTTTTCATCTAAAAGAGCACCCAATGCAGGCAAAGATCTTGTGCGATAACGCGACGGCTTTGAGAAGCTTCCTTCAACATAAGGCTCTATGGATATAACACGATGGCCTTTTTTGAGCCTCATTACCGCTACTCCCTGAGTAGATTTTGTCGATTTGGAAGCAAGAGTCGCGGAGTGTACAAGCAAGATTCTTCCGGCAGATGATTTTATCGCAAATTCGCATTCTTCTTTTGAATATCCTACATCGGCAAGAGGTGATTTGTCAGAATATGCATTAATAAGTTTCTTGCGATTAGTTTTAGTATAATAGGCTGATAACTCAACTTTAGCAATCTTGCCGTTTTCAAAAGCAAAAAGCAAAAAGCCTGTATAATCCTTTGTATTAACCATAAACACCGCAGACTCTCCCTCATCCATCTTAAGCTTTGCGGGAATATAGTCGCCAAAAACGCTGGCCTTTGTATCTGCAAAATCGCTGACCTTAGCTTTATACACCTGACACTTGTCGGTAAAAAACAACAATTCGGTATTGTTGGTGGTTTCTATCTTTTGCACAACCGTATCGTTTTCTTTGAGCTTTTGTTCACTGCTCATTCTAAGCGACTGTGCTGTAATTTTCTTAAAATATCCTTCTTTTGTAAAGAATAAGTGAACAGGATAATCCGGAATATCTTCACTAAGATCAATATTCATCTCGCTTTCATCAAGATATAAAAGCGGACATTTTCTTTCTGTGCCATATTTGGCAGCAACATTTTTTAGTTCATTTACTATAATTGTTTTTACACGAGACTTGCTTTGTAATATTGCTTCTAATTCAGCTATATCTGTTTTTAGCTGTTCTATCTGAGAGGTATGTTTTAAAATATATTCACGATTTAAATGTCTGAGTTTGATCTCTGCTACATATTCTGCCTGAACCTTATCTATTCCAAATCCAATCATAAGGTTAGGCACTACCTCAGCTTCTTCGTCAGTTTCGCGTACAATCTTTACCGCCTTGTCAATATCAAGTAAAATAAGCTGCAATCCCTCCAAAAGATGAAGCTTATCTTTCTTTTTATTCAAATCAAAATATGTTCTGCGACGAATACATTCAATTCGAAAAGCAATCCACTCATTCAAAAGATCCTTGACTCCCAACACCATTGGAACTCCGCCTATAAGAACATTAAAATTGCACGAAAAGCTATCTTCAAGCGTAGTAAGTTTGAAAAGTTTTAGCATCAGTTTATCTGGATCTGTACCACGCTTTAAATCGATAGTTATCTTTAATCCGTCTATACCGGTTTCATCGCGAATATCCGAAATTTCTTTAACTTTACCGGATTTCACAAGATCAATAACCTTTTCGATTATTACTTCAGTTGTTGTCGTCGGCGGAATATTAAGAATATCTATACAATGCTGACTTTTATCATACTCATATATGCTCCGAACTTTGATAGAGCCTCTGCCTGTTCTATAAATCTCGCGCAGCGTCTCTTCGTTATATATAATCTGTGCGCCGCCTGAAAAGTCGGGAGCTGGAAGTGTAGATATTATATCATGATCTTTATCGCGAATCAAAGCTGCTGTCGTTTCGCAAATTTCCTTTAGATTAAAGGAACATATATTAGATGCCATACCAACTGCTATACCCGTATTGGCATTTACCAAAACAGACGGAAAAGATGCCGGAAGCAACACAGGCTCTTTCATCGTATTGTCATAGTTATCTACAAAATCTACTGTATCTTTATCAATATCCGCAAACAATTCATTACATATAGAATCAAGCTTAGCTTCCGTATAACGGGAAGCAGCCCAAGCCATGTCTCTGCTGTAAAATTTACCGAAGTTACCCTTTGAATCAATATAGGGGTGCAAAAGCGCCTCATAGCCTCTGGACAGGCGCACCATAGTATCATAAATAGCAGAATCTCCGTGAGGATTCAGTTTCATTGTAGCGCCTACTATATTAGCAGACTTTGTACGCGCTCCTGTCAAAAGTCCCATTTTGTACATCATATACAAAAGCTTTCTGTGAGATGGTTTAAACCCGTCAATCTCCGGAATTGCACGTGACATTATTACGCTCATTGCGTAAGGCATATAGTTTTCTTTAATTGTAGAAGCGATTTTTTGCTCAATAACATCTCCGGCATTTGCAATTACACCGTTAGTAATTGGTTTGAGCATTGGTTTTTTTGTTTGTTTTTTCTTAGCCATATTATTTTCCCTTACGATTCTTAGCTTACATCCAAATTATCAGTATATTCAGAGCCATACTCTACTATATAATCTTTTCTGCCCTGCAAATTATCTCCAAGCAGTATATCAAAAATTCTAACGGTTTCTTCCATATCATCGGGCATAACCTTTATCAGTCTTCTGGTTTCCGGATTCATCGTAGTAAGACTCATCATATCAGGTTCGTTTTCACCAAGACCTTTTGAACGCTGAATTGTAAATTTAGCATTTCCTATTTCATTAATATATTTGTCCTTTTCCGCTTCGGTATATGCAAAATACACCTTATCCTTTGTAGTTATTTCATAAAGCGGTGATTCAGCAATAAAAACCTTGCCCTCTTTAATTAAATCAGGTGTTAAACGGTAAATCATAGTAAGTAACAAAGTTCTTATCTGAAACCCGTCAACGTCGGCATCTGTACAAAAAATGACCTTGCTCCATCTAAGATTATCGATATTAAAATTAGACAGCTCTTTTTTAGATTTTGATTTTGTATTAACCTGGACACCACAACCCAGTACCTTTATTAAATCTGTAATGATTTCACTTTTAAAAATCCTGTCATAATCTGCCTTAAGGCAATTAAGTATCTTGCCTCGTATAGGTATAATCGCCTGAAAATCAGGATTTCTAGCCTGTTTACAAGCGCCCAGAGCAGAATCTCCCTCAACGATAAATAGCTCTCGCTCACTCACATCTTTGCTGCGGCAATCAACAAATTTTGCAACACGGCTGGTAATATCCATATTACCGGTCAAGTTCTTTTTTATTTTTATACGAGTTTTTTCTGCGTCTTCACGGGAACGCTTATTAATAAGTACCTGAGTTGCTATCTTTTCAGCTTCTAAGGGATTTTCGATAAAATAAATTTCAAGCTGTTTTTTTAAAAAATCCGTCATAGCATCTTGGATTCCTTTGTTTGTGATAGCTTTTTTCGTCTGGTTTTCATATGACGTAACAGACGAAAACGACGATATTACAACTACAAGACAATCTTCTATATCCTGAAAAGTAACTTTGCTTTCGTTTTTGTTATATTTTGAGTTTTGTTTCAAAAAATTATCTATTTGATAAACAAACGCCGAACGTACAGCCTTTTCAGGTGCACCGCCGTGTTCTAAAAAGGAAGAGTTGTGATAGTATTCAGCGGCTGTAACTTTATTAGAAAATCCAAGAGCTACATTTATTTTACATTTATATTCATCTTTATCGTCGCGGTCTTTAACTTTTCTTTCGGTCTGCCAGTATTGAACCGTAGTCATACCGTCTTCGCCCAAAAGCTCCCTGACATGATCCGCTATGCCTTCCTGATAATAAAACTCTTCTACTTCAAATGATCGACCTGCCTGTCTTCGGTAAATAAATTTAACGCCGGGATTAACAATAGCCTGCCGTTTTAACATTTCTTCAAAAAACTCTGGCTGCATATCAATATCTGTGAAAACCTCAAGATCGGGTTTCCATTTTATTTTTGATCCTGTGTCCCGCCCGGAATAATCCAAAGCTTTCAGTCCGCCGATGTTTTCACCTTTTTCAAAATGCAGGGTATATTTCTTTGAATCTCTTTTGATTTCTGCATCCATATACTCGGAAGCAAACTGAGTAGCGCACAGTCCCAAGCCGTTCAAGCCAAGTGAAAATTCATAATTATCTCCTGAGTTATTATCATATTTGCCGCCGGCATACATTTCGCAAAACAAAAGTTTCCAGTTGTACTCGTTCTCTTTAGTATTAAAATCTACGGGAATACCGCGTCCGTGATCCTCAATCTCAATAGATCCATCGTTGAAGGTTGTGAGAACTATCTCTTTGCCGTACCCTTCTCTCGCTTCATCTATTGAATTTGATAAAATTTCAAAAACCGAGTGCTGACAGCCTTCTATGCCGTCAGACCCAAAAATAACGGCAGGTCGTTTTCTGACTTTGTCAGCACCTTTTAGGGTTGTGATACTTTCGTTACTGTATTCCGGTTTCTTTTTTGGCATTTGCCTCTCTCCTATTTTCCTCTTAATTGCTTAATTTTATCTCTTAAAAATGCAGCATGTTCAAACTCCAGTAATTTTGATGCCGCCTGCATCTCTTTAGTAAGCGATTTGATAAGCTCAATGCGTTGCTCTTTTGACATTTTTCCGACATTTTCAAGCTGTTCGTCGGAATGGGTAGAAATTTCCAAAACCTCGTTTACCTTTTTAACTATAGTTTTAGGAACAATATTATGCTCTTCGTTATATTTTTGCTGAATACTGCGCCTGCGGTTTGTTTCTACAATTGTATTTTTCATAGAATCGGTAACCGAATCGGCATACATAATAACATAGCCTTCGCTGTTTCTTGCAGTGCGTCCTACTATCTGAATAAGCGAACGTTCACTTCGTAAGAAGCCCTCTTTATCAGCGTCTAAAATCGCGACAAGTGAGACTTCCGGGATATCGAGCCCTTCTCTAAGCAGATTGATTCCCACCAGCACATCAAACTTTTTTAGCCTTAAATCACGTACAATTTCCATACGCTTTACCGTATCAATGTCGTGATGCATATATCTTACTTTTATCCCTACTGTTTCAAAATATTCTGTAAGATCCTCTGCCATTTTTTTAGTTAAAGTTGTAACAAGAACCCTCTGTTCCTTAGAAACCCTGATATTAATTTCAGATATAAGATCGTCAAGCTGTCCCTCGGTCGGACGAACAGAAATTTCAGGATCAAGGAGTCCTGTCGGACGAATAATCTGCTCTGCAACCAGATTACTTCTTTCAAGTTCAAAATCCCCCGGAGTTGCACTTACAAACACCGCTTGATTCACTCTAGAATAAAATTCGTCAAAATTAAGCGGTCTGTTATCATAAGCAGAAGGAAGTCTAAAGCCGAATTCAATCAAACTTTTTTTCCTAGCGCGATCTCCGGCATACATTCCGCGCACCTGAGGTAAGGTTACATGCGACTCATCAACAAACAAAAGAAAGTCTTTTGGAAAATAATCAAGCAACGTAAACGGTGCGCTGTGAGGTGCTCTGCCTGAGAGTATACGTGAATAGTTCTCCACTCCCGGACACATGCCGATTTCTCTGAGCATTTCTATATCATAACGTGTGCGTTGTTCAATTCGCTGAGCTTCCAGCAGCATGTCGTTTGATCTAAAATATTCAAGCCGCTCTTCAAGCTCTTTTTCTATCTCTTTGATTGCTCGTTCCATTTTATACGCATCTACTATATAGTGCGAGGCAGGATAAATAGCTGCGTGTTTTAAAACGCTTATCAGCTCACCCGTTATGGGATTTATCTCTGAAATTCTGTCGATTTCATCTCCGAAAAACTCTACGCGTATAATTCTATCCGAAGATGACGCAGGAAAAATCTCAACTATATCGCCACGTACCCTAAACTTATCACGAACAAAATTTATATCATTTCGTTCATACTGAAGTTCAACAAGTTTTTTTATAAGTTCATCGCGAGATTTCTGCATACCGGGGCGCAAAGAAATAACCATATTTCTATAATCAATAGGATCTCCCAAAGAATATATGCAGGAAACTGAAGCTACTATTATAACATCGCGCCGCTCAGACAAAGCAAGCGTCGCGCTGTGACGCAGTTTATCGATTTCATCATTAATAGAAGAGTCCTTTTCTATATAAGTATCTGTCTGAGGAATGTATGCCTCAGGTTGGTAATAATCATAATACGATACAAAATACTCTACAGCATTTTCAGGAAAAAACTCCTTAAATTCCGAACACAGCTGTGCAGCAAGTGTTTTATTATGCGCTAATACAAGTGTCGGACGATTTACTTTCTCTATAATATTTGCCATAGTAAACGTTTTTCCGGAACCGGTTACACCTAAAAGCGTTTGTTCTTTTGCACCGCTGTTTATACTGTTTACTAATTTATTGATAGCCTCGGGCTGATCACCCATAGGCTTGTAATCTGAATGAAGTTTAAAATTCATATTTTCCTCTTTTACAACAAGCCTGACTGAGCCAACGATACGCAGTCGTTATCCGCTACAATGATATGATCCAAAAGCTTGATACCTACGACGTCCAGCGCAGTTTTTATTGCCGTGGTTGTCGCTATATCCTGTTTAGACGGAAGAGCTATTCCGCTGGGATGATTATGCGCGATAATTGCACTGCGTGCATGATAACGCATCGCTAAATCAACTATTTTACCGACAGATATCTGACTGGCATTAATTGACCCTTTGTTAATAACAGAACAAAAAAGCTCTTTGTTTTTTGCATCCAAAAGAAGCAGTAAAACATTTTCATCGATTCTGCCGATAAATTTATTTATCATATATTCATTAATGTTTTCATCAGTAATGATTTTATTCGGATTATTGTGTTTATCATCTAAATAAAGCCTGGCAGTTTCAGGCATAAGCTTTAGATACGCAGCCTGAGTCTCGGTCAATCCAAAGCTTATAAGCGCATCAAAAGGTGCGTCAAGGACAGAAGAAAATGAGCCGAAATGATTAATTAGTTGATGTGCTAAAATACTGGTATTTTTCATAGGTACAGCATAAAAAAGCAGCATTTCTAAAGTTTCATGCGGTTCAAATACATCTATTCCGTTCTCAATAAACTTTTTACGCATACGTTTACGATGTCCGCTGTGTTCATTATTAGCCATAATTATTACCTTCCAAGCGCAAGCACAAAATATAGACAAAACATAGTTATATTATCACAATTTGTTGTAAATTGCAAGTAATATTACAGCTTAGTAATACAATCTCAAATTTAAAGTACAAGTAATTTATAAATTATTTATTGACAACTACAAAATTTACTGTTATAATTCTTTTTGTTATTTAAGCGAGTGTGCTGGAATAGGCAGACAGGCACGTTTGAGGGGCGTGTGTCTTTGACGTACGGGTTCAAGTCCCGTCACTCGCACCATTTTGAGGCAGTTTTTAACTGCCTCTTTTGTTTTGCCAACTTTTCTTAAAACGCCCGAAAACGGCTTAAATACTGGGGTTTTGGGCAGTTGCATAGTTAAGTTGAGAAAAGTTGAAATCGGTTAAAACAAGATAAAGTGCAGTCAAAAATACAGTCAACAGCAGTCACGAACGCAGTCAAAAACATAGATTTTTCGTGAAAACATATAGACCGGACAGCAAAAAAGTGCTGTCAAATTAAAGAAAATGACCTTAATTCACTGAATCGTTTGTTTGACAAATCTATTTTCGGAGGTCATTAGTATGAAGAATATAGTCTCGGAACTGTACTACGGCAACATTGATCCGCAGGCGCGCGGTTTCAAGAACGGTAGTTTTTTGAAAAAGCAAATGGCTGTTCTTTCGGAAAGTGAAGCCATGCTGACCGAAAGGCTGACAGGTGAAGAAAAGGAAGCTTTTCTATCTTTCGTAAATGCTTCTGACGTTATCTTAGGAGAATCGGAGCTCGACAGCTTCATCGTCGGATTCAGATTAGGCGCAAGGATTATTTACGACACCTTTGTAAGTGACGATACGCCGTATGAGGATTTCTTAAAGGAGCAGAGCGAATGAGAAATCCTAAATATCATCTTTATCTAACGCACGATGAACATCGAACCGTTATCAACAGTTTGATTTGCTTAAAAAACGACCTTATTTCACAGGGCAAGTATACCGATGCAGTTGATGAGTTGATAGTCAAGCTCACAAAAGCAAAGGTTAAGAAAATCAAGATTAAGGAGATCTGAATTATGGCAACAACTATTACATATACACAGCAGGGCGACTATCTTCTCCCTGATTTGAAGTTACCAGAACAACCGAAGGTTGAAATCGGCGTTTTCGGACAAAGACATAAGCGTTATCTGCAAGAGCACCACAGATTAATCTACTTCAACCTGCTCACCTCATGCAAGCTCGCGGCATATCTCACTGACGTTGATTCTCAGGCAAATGATATGTATGATTTGCTTGTCCGTCAGCTTTCCGAAAAGGAAAACATAACAGAACAGCTCAAAGCGGAGAATCCAATGGAATGGACGCGCAAAATGAACGCAATCCGCCTCACAGCCACCGAAATTGTCAACAGAGAGATAATCTACACATAAAACTTAATACCGCTTAAAAATGTCATTTAAGCAAAGTCAAGGAGATCAGGGACTATTTGCCTTGATCTCCTTGTTCTTTGTAAAATAGCCTATGGGTGTTTTCTTATTTCTGTTTGTTGTGATGTTTTACAAAATAAGAGATAGTTTTTGTCAAACGGAGAGGTATATTGTTGAAAAAAGAGTCATTATATGATATGATAAAATAGAATAATTCGATATGGTTTATTGATTGTGGAGGTGAGAATATGCGATATGCAATAGACCGTTTAAATGCTGGATTTGAAATGGAAGTATGTGCAGATGATTTTGACGGAGAGTATTCGGTTCGGCTTTCAAACAGGTTTTTTTGTCCGGAATGCGGCGAATCTGTTTTCTGGAAATCAAAAGGTGGAAGAAAAACCAGAAATGAGTTTTCACACTATCGAAACTCTTCTCAAGCACCTAAATGCGACAAGCGAGTAGACGGGAATTCGAGCTTATATGTTTATCAACGTGTCGGTTTGCCTATGAAGATTGCTCGTAGAGGCAACACCTTTTTTCTTTACATGAGTTTTCCTGCGATCAGTAACACGTTAATAGAAACTGCTATCAATCAAAAAGCAAAAGTAACTATATCTACAACTATATCTACAAACAGATTATCAAAATCGTTCCCTGTGAATTTTACATATTTTCAAGCAGACAAACAAACCTTGCTGCCGCTTGATTTTGTTCCGATAGGCAACAACTATTCTGTCTCTGTTAGCAGTACGATAGGTTTGTCTCAGCTAAAACAAAAATGGTCGGATTATTCAGACGGGTTTTCATATGCAGGAGCTATTTTCACCAACGAGGATGACGGAGCCCGAAAGGTTCGTCGCGGAGATAGCATTACAACAGGAAAACAGTATTATTTAATATCAAAAGATTACCGACCTGATTACGAGGAGATAAAAATCACTTCTATCGGAAAAATCACACTAAATAACAGCAGCTTCAATGTATATGAAATGGAAGTTAATGTATCGGTGTATGATAAGTATCTATACACAAGCATAAGCAACCACCTCAAACAATGCTTTGGCGTTTGGTTATTGGAAACCGTTCCGGAATTGATCCCACTGTGGCCGCCGGTTACCGATCAGGACGTCTCTGTACCCGTTACCGATCGCGGTTCTATAATATGCGCTGTATCAAGTGGCAATAGTACACCAAGGGTGTTTCACTACGAAAGAAACAGAGCGATCACTGTTCCAATCAAAAGTGATGAAAGCGAAAACAATACGGTTGAATTGCCGCTATATCATCAACAGGCTACTATTGTTTCTGTTGACAGAAAATATGTCGGACGTGAAGCTGTTTTTTTCAAGAGACCTATTGATTATAACGGCTGTGGTTACGATATTTCCTTGCTAAGCAACAATGGCAATTTAATCTCAGAAAATGATCCTATCTCAAAAACGCATAGAAAAAATGCAATTGTTCAGACAAATGCGAAATTTGAGCTATATCTTAAAACCAGAGATTTTGTTATCACACATCTGTCAATCAGAGAAACTCAAATCCGTTTCCCCGATTGCGATCATCTGCAAGAGATTATTTTCACTGTTGAACAAGGAATAGTCAAAAAAATTGCTCTTCAAAACAGCCGACCAACTGAGCATTTGTTAAAGTCCCAAACTCCGGTAATCAACACGATCAAATCTTCTGATTACGTACCAATACCGCGTTGGGTAGGATATCTTCTGTCGGAATGGAAGAAAAACGGTGATATCAAAACGGTCCAGGAAGTTTCATCATTCTTTAATCAAGGTAAAATGCCGTATCAGCTTTTAAAAGAAATGATGAACTACTTGTTTTTGGAATAATAACTGTCAAGAAAAAGAGGCTATTCATAATGGATGAGAAAAAATACATAGAAATTGATTTAACAAAACTGGATAGATCAGAGATCAGTTATATTTGTGAATTGATTACGCCACAAATTATACGGCAATTTTTCAAAAAAGAATCACGATTTTTCAATCGTATTAAACCCGGATATCGCGCCTCAAACCTTTCTGACAAAGAGGCTATCAAATTGCTTTGCAGTAATGCTACAGATGGGGTTGCTGCAAACTTAATTATTGGCTTTCTAAATTCTAAGCTAGCAGAAATAAATGAATACTGTGCAGATTTGGAGAAGCAGGGATACCCGCATGAAAAAGCGAAAATGATCACATTATCAAAGAGCCTTTTCTTAGACAGGGTTGGGTTATATTTTAAGATTTGCGGAGAGGAATATTCAGAAGAGTATATTGCGCTGGCAGAAGAAATGGTAGCGTTCTTCAAAAGCTACGATGAAAATAATGATGAACCTTCTAAAAATGCACCGGACTCGGAAGAATTGACTAAACTACGTCAAGAAGTATCGGAATTAACTCAATTAAATGAAGAACTGCAACAAACTATTCATGAAAAAAATAGTGAATACTTGCAAGGGCAGCAAACGATACAAGAGTTGACAGATAAGTTCGATGTGCTGAACGATGAATTCCTCACTGTTCAGTCTCTGAAAACGGAATTAATTGAAAAAAAAGCAGCCTTACAGGCTGAAGTTGATCGTTTGAACTCACTTTATCGTTTGCACGATGAAGAACGAAAAGATATATTTAGCAGCGAATATAAGCATCATTCTATATGTAAAGTTTATTATGATTGGAATAAGAATCGTTGGCTTTCGAGAATAGCAGATATACACGACGGAAGGATTTCGATATTTGAAAAAGATGATTCTTTACCGCATTATTTCGACAACAGAGATAAGCTGTATTGGAAAGACGGTCCCGAAGAAGAAGGCGCTATTGGTGTATGGCAATGGAATGCCGTTGAAAATAAAACAACTCCCGGAAAAGATTACGTTACAACTACGTATGTTCAAAACGCTTCATTCATTGAGGTCATAGAGTTTTCTGATTGCCATTCTTATGAAGATCTGGCATCCGCATTAATCAGCAAGGAAATTCTGTCGAATGTCGCGGAAAAGGTTTTTGTTGTGTGCCGTGACGCAGATGGACAGTTGATAGGATTACTCATTAGAAAGCGCGATTTAACAATTAACAGCGGATCAGCAAAACTGAAATCAAAGGTATTTACTCTGCCCGGATATGAATTGTCAAGCGCCGATATTATACCAATCGGCGAAAGAAAAATATACTCTTTTACGGCAGCGGGAATGCCTAACAGAATTATTCAGATAAGAAACCCGATTGCAGTTGCAAAAGAAATCATTCTCTCACGCGCCACTCTTTCTGCCCTTAGAAATCTTGGACTCACAAAAAGAGAAGCCCAAAATTGCCAGGCGTTCTTAAAAGACCTTCCTGTTCAAACGATATACGACGATCTTTCCGATGCTTACTCCTGCTCGAGCGATGAAGCACAACAATATGTTTCAGAGTTTATTGTACGAGCGGATTCATATTTAACCGAAACCGATTTGGATACCACGACACTTGCCGCTGCGGTAGAACGCAGCAGCGCCTTACAAGAGCGTTGCAAAAAGTTTTTGACCGAAGAATGGCAAAAGGAAAACGCGGAAAAGCTGTCAGCCGCGCAAAGTGAGCTTGAGAATATCCAAACACAGTTGACTGAAAAAACAGAAAGTATTCAGCGCTCCGAAGAGGAATTGCGTGTTTTGGAACAAAAGAAAGCTGGAATACAGGAGGATATCGATCATCAGATTGCTTTTGCTGAGGAAGTCAAAGCAAACGTGCAAAAGCATATCACCGATGCGAGACAAAATGCATCTCAATTTATCAGCGATATGGCGTTTATATCCCCAGTTATGTCGACGCCTTCAGTTGCTACAAACGATAATAAGGTTTTATTCAGCCGGATACTTATTGGAGAACAGGGCGAAGAAATCACTGACAGAGATGATTTTGCGGAAGCATTAGGTGGAAATCTTGAAGCAATCGGTTATGAAGAGAATGTCGCCATTGACATGGCTGAAACGATCCTGTTTTGCATTGAGAACGGATTGCCTGTGGTCTGTGGAACGAACGCCTCAAACATTTCCGACTGTGTGGCAGCAATGTTCGGAAATGCTGTTCACCATGCTTTCTTGCGATTAAACCAAGATAATTGTCAGCAGCTTTGCGATGAAATTGTTGCGGCGTCTCAAAAGCATATCAGTGTAGTATTGATTAACGGCGCTTTTGATGGGCTAAGCTTTAATTTCTTTAATGAATTATTGCTGCGATTATCGCCATATAAAGACCGTGTTGTTTTACTCTTTTCACTGAACGATATTCCTTGCCGTATGATCCCTAAAACCGTATGGAACCGAACCATGTTTATTGACGGAGACGACGGCTTCACAGGATTTAGCACTCAATTGATTCAAATACATCAATCGGAACCAATGGTAAATCAACCGATCACTCAGGATGCTTTCAAATCCGCAAGAAAACTGCTTCGTCCTTTTGAAAAGATCATTGACAATCAAGCGCTCGCGCACTACGCTGCTTTTATGGCATTGAACGATTGCGGGATTAAGGACAAAACCATTATGTGGCAAATTCTATTGCATGCGCTTAACCTCGGAAGCAAAGATCAAATCACCGAATTCCTCGATTCGGCAGGAATAGAAGAAAGCGACTGCAAAGGCTTTATGAGATATATGTGAGGCTGATATGGATGACAAGCTTCTTCGCAGAATGGCGGAAGATTTAAAAATATCACCATACAAAAATGAATACTATTTCGATTTTGAATGCCGCGTGATTTATTCCGCAATGGCTTCATGGATCAAAGCTGTCTGTATGGATAAATCGGTATTGGCACAGGCTGAACAATCCGATACAATTGAGGGAGTCAGCAAAGTACATGTTCTGAACAAATGCAAGCCCGTGTTGGATGAATTGCTGAAACGATTTCCAAGTACAAAAGCATGGTTTGAGATTCATGATAAGCACTACAAGAATGCTGTAGAGTTTATCCGTTCATCCCTTTTAAGCAGCGGCGAATTGGTGAATGTGGGGTTTGATACCCAAATTGCACTTGCAAAGCAAGAGCAGCAACCATTAACTCCGGTATTGAAACGGTGTAAAGGGATTGTTTTGGATCCTAATTGTTTTTACTCCGGAATAGCTGCATTAGCACAGACTGCTCCAAAAGAAGATTTTCAGCTGGAACAGCTGATTTCAGCGAAAGAATGGTTTTTAGAGTATATCAAAAACGCGTGGTGGAAACCGGAATCATCCGATCGGGAAGCGGTCAGCTTTTTTAACCCGTATTACCGTTCCAAAAGTAATGCCTACTCGTGGCAGGATATGCCTCCAAAGCCTGTGAAGGAAATCGTACTGTTTCGGCGTATTATCAATAAATACGACCGCGAATACGTGCTGTATCATACGATTGAAAAAAAGATTCATCGGATCGATCCTGTTTTTAAGGACTTCCGAGAATACAGGAGAATCATTATGGGGATGCGTGCTTTCGCAGATAATCCGGTTCCCATGACTGCGACACACTTCGCAGACCATACAGCTGTTTCGATGAATGTCCATCTCCCAAGAAAAGAATTCCTATTGTTGAAGACCTACGCATGGCCTCAAAGAGGAATCATGGATAAACTTAACTGGAATATGCCGCATATCGTTTGGGATTACCTAAAACCATATTTTTTATCACTGGAAATGCAAATAACGGAGGAAAAGCATGGATAAATACAGTGTCAAAAATACCCATGACGCTCTAAAAAATAAACTGATTGACTATATCAATACCGAGTATCTCGGAAAAAACGACGCTCTGCGCAAGGCTTGCCGTGGTGAACTGCAAAAAAGCGGTATGCTGTACCAAGAACCGTTTATCGAGGCCAATCCCGCCTATGTGACCGTTACAGACGGAATAAAAAACGCCGATTTACCGGACACTGTGAAAGATACGCTGAGCGCTATGGCTGAAATGGATTTGGGTGTATTTAAGAATCCTTATCAGCATCAGATAGAATCACTGGAAGCGTTTTACCGAGGGGAGGATTTGTTTGTCGCTACAGGCACCGGCTCCGGTAAAACTGAATGTTTTATGTGGCCGATGGTAACTAAATTAGTGAACGAGCAGATACAGTCACTCGATACTTGGGCGACACGCGGTATCCGTGCAATTATGCTTTATCCGATGAACGCACTGGTATCGGATCAACTGGGGCGTCTCAGACGCATGATAGGAAACGGCGAGAATGGATTCCATGCGTTGCTAGAAAAAATCGCACCCAATTGTCGAGTACCTCAGTTTGGAATGTATACGGGCAGAACGCCTTACGCAGGTGCTCCCAATGAAGCTAAGAACAAAGACCTTGCTGCAACACTTGAAAAAGACATTCTCAATCAAGATAGCGACGTAAAGGACAAGCTCAAAGAAATCGGAAAATATCCCTCAAAGCAAGATTTAGCATCCTTTATCAACAGATTGAAAACCAATGAAACAATTTTGACAGACGAACTTGACGCTGAATTGATTACCCGCCATGAGATGCAACAATTTTGTCCGGATATTTTAATCACCAACTATTCGATGTTGGAATATCTGCTTATGCGTCCGATAGAAAAGTCGATTTGGGAAAACACGAAAAACTGGCTGAATAAGAATCCCGAAAACAAACTGCTTTTCATTATTGATGAAGCACATATGTACCGAGGTTCTTCCGGCGGTGAAGTCGCATTATTGGTCAGGAGGGTTTTGAACAAGCTCGACATCAAGCGTGACCGAGTGCAATTTATTCTGACAAGTGCCAGTATTCCGTCAGGCGAAAAAAAGGAGCGTCAGGTAATTCAGTTCGCCTGTAATCTCAGTGCACAAAGAACAGAAAGCCATTGTTTCCGATTGATCAAAGGAAATCAAGAAAAAATTACATTTAATGGTACTGAATTTGATCCATCCGTTTTTGACGATTATGATATTGATGCGTTACAGCAGGATTGGGAAATCAAGAAAAACGCTGTAAAGGATTTTGGTACGCGGGCAGGCTTCTCGTTAAATTGTGATTTTGAGAAGGAAACGTCTGTTGAGCACTGGTTATATACTCAACTTATCAATTGTAATCCGATGCTCCGTATCATGCATCAAACCAGAGGACATGCCACAAGCTTTACAGATTTGTCCGCAGCGGCATTTCCCGACGCGGATCAATCGGTCTCTGAAAAAGCAACAAGTGCGCTTCTGGCAATTGCGCCTTTTGCGAAGAATGAGAACGGCAATGTGCTATATCCGGCACGTCTGCACATGATGTTCCGTGGTTTGCAGGGAATTTACGCATGTATTAATCCTTCATGCTCCTGCAAGAACCATTCTTCGGAGGAACTTGGATTTGGAAGGATATATCTCAACAAACCTGGGAACAGGTGCAAATGCGGCGGAATGATCTATGAACTGTTGAACGAACGTACCTGCGGAGCGTTGTTGATCAAGGGTTACGTTAATGATTCAGAACCTTCCAATCCTTTTGTCTGGAACGAAGTTGGCGTACAGTTTTCGAAACACATGAAGGAAGTACACTTCTATTTGATTCCTAATGATGGTAGTTATAAACGCGCCGGAAAAGATTCGGTTGGTTGGATCAATGTTGTCACAGGAAGGCTGGATAATCAGTATGACCATTCCGGCGAAGACAGTTACATACAGGTTGCTTACCGAAATATTGAAGTAAGTGGTCATCCAAATATTTGGACATTCAGTACCTGCCCTAAATGCGATAAACAGTTTTTTACAGCTACTGACTTCCGCACAAAAGGCAATGAACCGTTTTATAATATGGTATCGGAACAGTTCCACATACAGCCACCCGTTCCGAGATATCGAGATTTGATAAACCAAGGCAGAAAAGTGCTTCTATTCTCCGACAGCCGCCAACGTGCCGCTGTACTGGCAAGAGATTTGACAAAAGCGGCAGATGTCGATGCTATGAGAAAAGCACTTGTGGTGGCCGCCAAAGAATTACAGGAATGGTCAGCAGATAACCATAAACTACCTACACTCAATCTACTTTACGTTGTCTTCCTTAAAGTTGCTTATGAGAATCATTTGCAGTTTTTCTACAGCAACAGTGAAAAGAAACTGGCAGATGACGTACATGAAATCGGCGAGAAATACGAAAGGAAGCATGGCAATCTCAAATACACCGCATTAAGTAAAAAGTTTAAATCAATACCGCCGCAGTATTACGAGCATATGTTGATTCAGATGTGTGACAGTTTCCGTTCGTTAACTGACATTGGCTTGTGTTGGTTGGAACCCTGCGATATTGATGATGACACCTTTGATGAGATTGAGGAACTCTTTGATGAAAACGATATTGATATAACAACAGAGCAGTTTTTCGTTTTGTTCGCAGCATGGGCGGCAGAGATCATGACGTCGTATTATGCTCTTGGTTCCGAAATCGATGATGATATCCGCAAAAGCATTACACCGTATTATCAGAGATTAGGCGTTGAGGAAGGTAAAGAAATTCCCTCGCGTATTCAAAAAATCTTGAAAGCACAAAGTTACACAAAGGAGCAGATCTCCGTTATCGCACAGGCACTCTCAAAGTTTTTGGTGCGCGGCGAAGGTACCTCCAACAAATATCTGAATCTTGATGCGGTAGCACTGCGCTTTGACGATCAGCATCAATGGTTTAAATGTCCTCGATGCAGTGAGGTGTTTCCGTTTTCTCTTTGGGGACATTGCGCACGATGCGGAAAAGCAGTTCCCGCGGAAATGACCGATAAAGAATTTGCCGGAATAGAATTCTGGCGAAAACCTGTATTGAATGCAGTGCATGGTGATCCGCAGGCTTTGATGACAAGAATCAATACGGAGGAACACACTGCGCAACTGTCACATAAAGATCAAAGACAAAAAACATGGTCTACTACCGAGGACTATGAAATGCGTTTTCAAAACGTACATGTCGATAAAGACAGACCTGTTGATATTCTCAGCTGTACGACAACTATGGAGGTAGGTATTGATATCGGTTCCCTGACGGCGGTAGGCTTGAGAAATATCCCCCCCATGCGAGAAAACTACCAACAGCGTGCGGGTCGCGCAGGCAGAAGAAGCGCAGCTATTTCAACCATTGTCACCTATGCTGATAACAGACCGCATGACAATTTTTATTTTTATCATCCCGATAAAATCATCTCCGGTGAACCGAGAACGCCTTGGATTGATGTAGAAAATACAAAGTTGGCAAACAGACACTTTTCTGTCGTATGCGTCAACCGTTTCTTCGAAAAGATAGAAGCAGGTGCCGATTCAAAAGGAATCTGTGATTTCTTTGCAAACAATTATCATGATTTTCTTGCTTATATAGATTCCCTGCGGGAAAATGATTTCAATATGGAACTGCTGATTCCCGATAAGATACAGTTTGACTTTGATAATTATCAAAACTTTATTAAACGAGAGCTTGCTTCACTAAAAGTAAAGGTTGAAGAATTTCCCGAAGAATACAAAGACGATGAAAGCGAAAAGGAAAAGAGCGTTTTGGATGTCTTTTTGGAATCCGGTATTTTCCCCACCTACTCTTTTCCGAAGGATGTCGTTGGATTCTACGTTGAAGATCAATACGGTAAGAAGATAGAACAGAAGCCTGAACGTGATTTGGAAATTGCTATCAGCGAATATGCACCGGGGCGCGTAATCGTTATCAATAAAACTACCTATCAGTCCGGTGGTGTTTACAGCTTTCATTCAAAATTCCGCGCAGGAGAATACGATCATCCTGCCAGAAGATTCTTTGAGAGCAAAGAATTTTATAAGCGATTATTCTACTGTGATAATCCCGGATGCAGTTGGATGGGATTGGAATACCATCGTATCTGTCCGTTTTGCGGAAAAAGCACGATCAACGAGCAAAACATGCTGACACCATGGGGCTTCGCGCCGGTCAATGGCGCACCGATAAAAGAAGCTGACGCAGATGCAGAGATGACATTTGCAAGCTCTCCATGTTATTCGATCACACCAGCTGACAGCGAGATGAAACATCCGTCTGGGTTTGCTCATTTGCGGTACTGCAAGCGTTCCGATGATCCACTGATTATTTTGAACAAAGGAAATCTCAACGCCGGTTTTATGGTATGCAAGGATTGCGGAGCAGCGATGCCCGGAGATGATGCGGATGTTCTAAAAAAAGTATTCAAACCATTTCGCCATCCGTACAGCAAACATCCTTGCTTTCATCCAGCAGACAGATTGGTCAATACTTATTTGGGCAATCAATTCCTAACAGATCTGGTTGTTTATGAGATTGAAGTAGATACAAACCTCATCAACGCAGAAACCTCAGGCCTATGGGTAACCAGAGCAGCTCAAACGCTTGCAGAAGCTATGGCATTGGCCGGCGGTCGTTTGTTGGATATTGAGTTCAATGAAATCAAAAGCGGATATCGTTTACGATATGCTCAGGATCAACAAAAGGCGTTTATCGATATCTTTCTATTTGACAGTCTTTCCAGTGGCGCAGGGTATTGTGCCGAAATTGCCGACCGTACCAAAGATCTGTTTACAGAAGCAGAACAGATACTCAGCAGTTGTCCAAATCAATGTGATTGCGCCTGCCATGATTGTCTAATGCACTATTGGAATCAACGGGTGCATTCTTTGCTGGATCGCTATGCGGCACTTGATTTGCTCAAGTGGAGCCAATCTGCAAAACTTCATGAGCCATTAGCGTACGAAGCACAGGCAAAACTACTTGCACCGCTAAATTCGCTGAGCGCAGAATTCTCCGTAATCGGTGATGGAAATAAGCATTATCTTAAAACACATAATCGAAAGATCGAACTGATAGTATATCCTTCGATGTGGAGCAAAACAAATTCTCTTTTGCCGCGCAATGCGATTGCTATCCCAGACAGGTTGTTAAAATATGCCCTGCCGAAGGTAGACGAGATAATAAGAGAAATTATTGGATTGTGATTTATTACTGTGCTCGACTTCAAGCTTGCCCCTTGCGAGCGTGTTTTTACGGGTAGGAGTAAAAACGCACTGCTTGTTTAGACGTGACATCTTCAAAAGGAAAACTTCATGTCACATCTATACAAGCAGACTGTTTTTACTCCTTTCGCCGAAAAACAGTGACATTTGTTAGGGAGATACCCTAAGTCCCCTTGCCTAAAACTTCAAAACATTTTAAGAAAAATCGACCTGCGAAGTGAGCCTCGCAGGTCGATTTTTCTTTAGGTTTTATTTCTGAATCATTGCGTATCTATTCATGATCAGATCTATAATTTCTTTGCTGCGCACCTTCATGTTGACAGTTTTGAGGACGGTTTGCAGGAGCGTTTCGGTGACGATCGGCAGCTGATCTTTATACTCGGAATGGTTGCCGATGAAGTCGTTGAACAGGCTAATGAGAATATCATTTTTCGTCGGAGCTTTCGGATATCCTCTTGCGATCAGCGCCATATTATGATCAAAAAGCGGCGCAAAGCCGATAAGCTTTCCGGTTTTTATATCACGCAGCAGACCGAAATTAGCCGTGTGTCTGTCGGGATTTGCAACGATTGTGTCGAGGAAAATCATCTTTACAAAATCGGCTTTCGCCTGCGGACAAAGCTCCTCAAGCTTTGAAAAAACATCTTCGTAATCTTCATTATCATCCATAAAAGCGAACGCAGGCTCGACGTTTACGCTCGCATTCTCGGTAAAGTCAAGTGACTTTATACACTTGTCGCCGCGCTTATAAACAGCCATATTCATCCCTAATTCTTTGCCGAGATGATAGATAAATAGCTCAGAAAACAGTTCGTCATGCGTTGCGGATTTATACATCCACCACTTGCCGTCAATCAGCTTCCAGCACTTTTCAAAGCTGCCGATATTCGTCAGCTCAGGCGTTTTTGTGCGCTTGGAATTGGCAATTCGATTGAAGCTTGAATAACTTCCTTTGAGTGAAAGAACGGAAAAATAATCGTCGGTGAAGCGCACGTCCTGATAGGTTAAGTTACTATCAAGAGGCTTTATCCAATAGTTATCTGTGATAGTTGCGGCTTTGACATAAAGAGCTGTACTAAGGTCGTCTTTTTCCTTTAATCGCAGGGCCTTTTTCAGCAAACGCGCATTTGCACGGCGTGAATCAATCGCTCGCGACGCAATCCAATGTTCGGCATTGGGATGTTGTTTTAGATACAGCGGCAATAGATTTTCTTTAAAAACTGTAAGTGTTTTGTTTTCCCATTTTGCAACGATAGTGTTGCCTGAGAGAACATAAAACTCGTAATTATTCATACTAAAACATCAATAATCAAGCAGCCAATCAATCACATTGACCGATTTAATTCCGTCAAATTCTTTCTCCAATCCTGTGTCGAGTGACAGGATAATCTTTTCATAATTGTCTTTGATTTTTTGCAAAGGAGCAAGCTCACGTGTTCGAACAGCTTCGCTGTTCATGGATTCAGTGACCTGAAAATATATTTTTTCATTGGCGTTTGAAGCGATAAAATCAATCTCGGAATCGCCGAGTTTGCCGATTGCAACGTCATATCCGCGGCGCAATAGTTCAAAGTAAACAACGTTTTCCAAGATGTGTCCGCTGTCACGGTTGCGGAATCCGAGAAGATAATTTCTCAGTCCGATATCCACGATATAATACTTGCCAAGTGTGCGAAGATAGTCCTTGCCTTTAATGTCAAAGCGTTTGATTTCATAGAAAAAATAGGCTTCAAGCAGCGCGTTGACATACGCCTGAACGGTGTGAGCGCTCGGCTTATTCTTCCTGCCGTCGTCGAGCAAGCCCTCATTGACGAGCGTATTTCCGATGGACGAAACGGAGATGGAACTGCCGATATTGTCCGCTAAAAACAGAATAATCTTGCGCAGAAGTACGGCGTCGGTGATCTGACGTCTGCCTCTGCGCTTTTCTCTTTCGAGAATATCGCGCACGATAACGGTTGAGTAGATTCCGTCAAGAAGCATCAAAGCTTTTTCCTGCTCCAAGCCGACATCCGCAATGCCGGGCATACCGCCAAATCGAAGATAAGCCTCAAACAACTCTTTCAGTTCATAGCTTTCGCCCAGCAAATCATAGGCACGTCTGTGTGTTCCGCCAAGCGCGCTTGTGCTCTCGCGTATTTCAAATCCGTGAAAATCTATAAACTCCGCAAAGGAAAGCGGAAGCATTTTGACCTCAACGCTTCTGCCGGAAAGATAGGTGGAGTATTCTGAGGAAAGCAGAAAAGCGTTAGAGCCGGTGATATAAATATCGCAATCGATATCCACGCGCAGAGCATTGACGGCATCCTCCCAAGCCTCAACGCGCTGTATTTCATCAAAGAAAAGGTACATTCTTTTTTGCGGCAGCAGTCTTGACTTGATATACTCGTAAATCCCATTTGAGGTCATATCCTTAAAATCATAGGATTCAAAATTCATTTCAATAATCTGCTCAGACGAAACGCCGCTTTCAAGCAAATGAGCCGCCATCAGCTTCATCAGGCTCGATTTTCCGCAGCGGCGAATACCGGTAATCACCTTTACAGGTTCGGTGTCCTGAAAGGCAATCAGTTTATTCAAATAAAGGTCGCGTTTTTTCAAATCTTTTGTCGGTATCATACACTCCGCCTCCTTTTGAATAAGCATAGCATAAATTTTATCATATGTAAAGTATTTGCAATAAATTGCAAAAATATTTATTTCTGTAAACGGGTTGCCAAATCGAAAAAAATTGTGCATTAGAAAGTAGAGGGGCTTTTAGAAAGTATTGCTTACTTTTCGGATGATTTGGAAAGCATTAAAGCAATTTGATAATTGAATTTTTAAATTTCTTTGCAAAAAAATCTGAAAAAGTGTGGAATAAAGGGTGAGGGGTATTCTTTAAAACATATAGCTCATGTTTCGGAAGATTTGGAAGGCTTTAAGGCAGTTTAAAAACAGAATTTTTAAATTTCTTTGCAACAAATTTAAAAAAAGTGTGGAATAAAAGGGTGAGAGGGTTTTCTTCAAATTAACATATATTAGGAGGATTGATTATTATGAAATCAAGTTATCGGTTCTTAAAGGTGCCATTATGTTTGTTTTCGGAATCTTATTCACAGCTATCTGTTGAAGCAAAAATATTATACGCGTTTTTGCTGGACAGGCTGACGTTGTCCGAGAAAAATGGATTTTCGGATGAAGACGGCAGTGTGTTTGTGTACTATACGAACAGCGAGGTGTGCAGAACGTTTTGCTGTGGATCTCAAAAGGCGACGCGATTATTTCGTGAGCTTGAAAAATACAAGTTGATTAACCGGAGAAATCAGGGCAGAGGTAAGCCTGACATTATTTATGTTAATCAATTTGAGGAATCTCCAATCTCACTATTCAAGAAAAATGATAATCAACATTCAGGAGTAACGAAAACCAACATTCCGGAATACGGAAAATCACCACCAATCAATACTGAATATATTTATACTGAAGATAGTCATATCAATCAATCTATCTCATACAGTGTGGTGAAAGAGGAGATTCGAGATCAAATCGAATATGACGTTCTTGTTCAGCGAAACTACGGCGGCGTTCTGGATGAAATCGTAAGCTTGATAACCGATACATATTGCTCACCTGAGAGTTATGTACGGATTGGTAAGCGCGAGATTACGATACAAACCGTTCGCCAACGCTTGTTAATGCTGACCGCTGAACACATTGAATATGTGATCAATTCACTTGAAAGAAATACAACCGAAATAAAAAATATGAGAGCCTATATGCTGACTTCACTCTATAATTCGATAGATACACTGGAAGCCGACGGCTTATACGGCAATTAACGGAGGTAAAAATGGAAGCACAAATCAAGTTTTTAAGCACAAAAGAGGTCGCCGAAGCACTCGGCTGCAGTCTGCCGACAGCAAGGAATATCATGATGAGAGCAGATTTTCCGCTTGTCAGAGTGGGCAAGAATTTTAAGGTCAGCGAGCAGGCGTTCATAGAATGGAGTAAAAATCGCAGAGTTTAATGCTTTAAAGTGAGAAATTCTATTGACGTTGAGTCGTTTTTGCGTTATCATAAAGGTAGTCAAAAACGATTCAGTGTCTTTAGGTTAAGAAAGGACGGTTCATTTTGAAAACCAAAGGCACAAAATCAAAGAAGATTAAATTACCGTATGGCGACGGTAGTATTTATTATGTGGAAAGCCGCAATCGGTATTCCGGGCAAATCAATCTGGTGATTGACGGCGAGCGCGTCCGTAAGACCGTTTACGGCAAGACAGAGCGTGAAACGCGCAACAAGCTCAAGGAGCTGCAAATCCAAGCGCTTGCAGGCAATCTTCACGGTAAGAAGCCGCCTGTTCCTACCATCTTCCAGTATGCTGAGAAGATGATGGACGAACAGCTTGCGCTGAATGAAATCAGGCAGTCGAGCTATGACAGGAAGATGGAGACGCTGAAAATGCTCTCCTCAATTTCCCACAAACCGCTTGACGAGCTGACCGAGGACGATATTATCGCGTTTTTCAAGACGCAGCTCGACTATTCGCAGTCCTGTATTAACAAGATGTATCAGCTTCTCGGCGCAGTCCTCAGCAAGGCGACACATCGTAAGATTATCGAGGATAACCCAATTAAGGAAATCAAATGTCCGAAGTCAAACAAAAAGACAATCCCCGTTCGGGCGCTGACGGTTGACGAGCAAAAGAAGCTCCTTAACGTGCTCAAAAACGAGGATATTCGCTACAGCGATATTATGCTGTTGTCAATGTTTACGGGAATGAGAGTCGGTGAGTGCTGTGCTCTGATGGTGGAGGACATCAACCTCGACGACAGAACCATCAGCGTCAATAAGACGGTTGCACGCGGCAAATACGGAAAAAACGTGTTTAACGAAACCAAGACCTTGGCAGGAACACGCACGCTCTTCGTCAATGACGATGTGGCAGACTTTTTGAGAACGATAATCGGCAGGAAGAAAAGCGGCTTGCTTTTCCTGTCGCGCAATCAGAACCTCGTCACCACCAATCAGGTAAACTATTCTTACTCGGCAGCTTTGAAAGCGTATGGGATCGTTGACAACACTGTGTACGGCAGAGTGGATTTGCACTCCCTCAGACACACCTATGCAACGAGATGTATCGAATCGGGAATGCCTGCAAAGGTGTTGCAGAAGATTTTGGGACACACAGATATCAATATTACGCTGAACACCTACTGCTCCGTTTTCGAGAAATTTCGCAACGAACACCTCGCCGTCGCCGATGAATACATGAAAGCCAATAACCTGCAAATCGCGTGAAAAAATGCAGGATTGGCACAAACTGCAGTCAAAAGTGCAGTCAAACCGCGAAAAGTTCAGGCTTTAAGCCATATGTCGCGGTCACTCGCACCAGGTATGAGTGTTCATAACGGATTTATGTTATGGACACTCATTTTTTTCGTTCCGTTATTCTAAATTTGGCTTTACAAATTTTATTTTCGCTAAATTATAAGGCATCATAATAATTTACAATCTTTCTTATGTATGATAAAATAAATCAAGACTATATGTGAAAGGGATAAGATATGAAGATATTGTGTTGTATTATTGACGGCTTACTCATAGCAATTACCGCGTGTCTTTACGGAATCATATCTTTACAGCAATCATTACTATTTTCGGTTCCGATATTCTTACTCCTATTTGTTGCGATAAATATTTTTCCTTCGATATATAACATTAAATATAAAAATATACGCTTAAGGATTTGTGCGGAAGGCTCGGATTTACTCTGCGCCTTTTTAATCGGAGCATTTATATCAGTTACTGTACATATTATTTTTGCTTTTTTTGTATTGCCTGAATTTCTATTTCAATACATTCTGAGTTGTATATGCTTATTATTTACTTTGTCAATCTCGTTTTGGAACGGAATAATAAGAGTATATACTACTTCTGTTCAGCTTGGATTAAAATACCGCGTTATTGGAGTTTTATGCGGATTCATTCCAATTGCAAATCTTATTGTTTTGGCTAAAATCATTATAATATGCTATAATGAGGTGAATTTCGAAAACGAAAAGATACTTCTTAACGAATACAGAAAAAGTCAAAGCATATGCAAAACAAAATATCCGATTTTACTCGTTCACGGAGTGTTTTTTCGGGACTTTAAATATGTAAACTATTGGGGCAGAATACCAAATGAACTTATTAAAAACGGTGCAGAAATACACTACGGCAATCATCAATCTGCCCTTTCTGTCGCAGACAGCGCAACTGAGCTTATCAAAAGAATAAAACAGATTGTGAAAGAAACTGGATGTGAAAAAGTCAATATCATAGCACACTCCAAAGGCGGTCTTGACTGTCGTTATGCTATCTCACAATGCAAAGCAGATAAATATGTCGCCTCATTAACGACAATAAATACTCCCCACAGAGGTTGTTTGTTTGCTGATTATCTTCTTGATAAAGCACCTGACAGAGTCAAAAACACTGTTGCCAAAAGCTACAATTTTAGTCTTAAAAAGCTCGGAGACAGCAACCCCGACTTTATTGCAGCCGTATATGACCTTACCAACGAACGTTGTGAACAACTAAACAAAACAACAATTGACAGTTCGGAAGTCTATTACCAAAGTGTTGGTTCAAAACTCAACAAGGCAACAAACGGAAAATTCCCGCTCAATTTCACCTATTATGTTGCAAAATATTTTGACGGAGCAAACGACGGCTTAGTTTCGGAACAGTCTTTTAAATGGGGAGATAATTATACTTATTTGACTACAAAAGGCAATCGTGGCATTTCACACGGAGATATGATTGACTTGAACCGTGAAAACATAAAAGGCTTTGATGTAAGGGAATTTTATGTTCAGCTGGTTAACGACTTAAAGACAAAAGGTTTTTAGTTTGTTATAAAAACTCGTACCAACTTATCATAATCTTTATTCAGTTACACTGCCAAGAAAAACATTACAACAAGCGCTTTTTGCATAGTTTATTTCGTAATGAAAATAAAAGCGTTATTCAATTGACAAGGCTATGAATTAATAATATACTGAATTCATACGATGTTTTCGGAGGTATACTTATGTATGATGTTGCAATAATTGGTGCAGGTCCGGGAGGAATATTTTCTGCATACCAATTAAAAAACAAACGAGATGACATACAAGTCGCGGTTTTTGAAAGCGGAAATGAACTCAAAAAACGCAAATGTCCCATAGACGGCAAAAAAATAAAATCATGCATAAAATGCAATACCTGTGCGATTATGTCCGGATTTGGAGGAGCCGGAGCTTTTTCCGACGGCAAATATAATATCACCAATGATTTCGGCGGTACACTGCATGAATATATCGGTAAGGAAAAAGCGCTTGAGCTAATGGAATATGTTGATAAAATCAATACCTCCCACGGAGGAGAAAACACAAAATTATACTCCACAGCCGGCAGCGAATTTAAAAAAATCTGTATGCAAAACAAACTAAAGCTGCTTAACGCTTCTGTAAGACATCTGGGTACCGATATCAATTATGTAGTACTTGAAAATCTTTACAAGGAATTAGCCGATAAGATAGATTTTCACTTTAATACGCCTGTTAAAAAAATAGAAATTATTAAAAATGGCTATAGACTTCATCACTCAAAAGGTTATACTGATTGTAAAAAGTGTATTGTTTCTGTCGGCAGAAGCGGATCAAAATGGATAGAAAAAATTTGTGAAGAACTAAAAATCCCAACCAAATCGAACCGCGTTGACATAGGCGTAAGAGTTGAACTGCCAGCTGTAATATTTTCACACTTAACAGACAAGCTGTATGAAAGCAAAATCGTATATCGTACCGAAAAATTTGAAGATAATGTACGCACTTTCTGTATGAATCCCAACGGAATAGTTGTTAATGAAAACACCAACGGCATAGTTACAGTTAACGGTCACAGTTTTGAAGATCCTAATAAAAAGACTGAAAACACCAACTTTGCTCTACTGGTATCTAAGCATTTTTCAGAGCCTTTTGAAGATTCTAACGGCTACGGTGAAAGTATCGCAATGCTATCAAACATGCTTGGCGGAGGAGTTATTGTTCAGCGTTTCGGCGACCTTGAAAGAGGCAGACGCTCGAACAAAAATCGTATTGAAGAAAGCACCGTAAGACCAACACTCGCAGCTACTCCCGGTGATTTAAGTTTAGTTCTTCCCAAACGTATACTTGACGGGATAATAGAAATGATTTATGCCCTTGATAAAATTGCTCCCGGAACGGCAAACGATGACACGCTTTTATACGGCGTTGAAGTAAAATTCTATAACATGGAAGTTTCGCTTGATAATAACTTAGAAACCAATTATAAAGGTCTTTATGTTATCGGCGACGGCAGCGGAGTCACTCATTCGCTCTCACACGCTTCCGCAAGCGGAGTTTATGTGGCTGATAAAATACTTGAGACTATATAAATTATATAAATGATACAAAAATTCCCCGGCAAAGCAATATTGCCGGGGAATTTTGAGCTTTCTTATCGATAAGCATATTAATATAAATATTTCAATTTACAGAACTCATCATAACGAATCTTTTATAACTTCTTTTAACGTTTGTGCCGAAGCTCGCAATTTTTCAATTTCATCATCGCTCAGAACCAAAGGAACAGCTGTTTCAATACCGTCTTTGCCGACAATGACAGGCATGCTCAGTGCTACATCTTCTATTCCAAATTTTCCGTGCTGCATACTTGACACAGGTAAAATGCTCTTTTCATCTCTTACAATTGCTTCGCAAATACGTTTTACAGACATTGCAATACCGTAATATGTTGCTTTTTTCTTTGAAATAATCTCATAGGCGCTCTTCTTTACGTCATCGGCTATCTTCTGCATATGTGCTTCGTGATTAAAATATCCGCGCATCTCGCATGCCTTAGACAAAGGAATTCCCGAAATATTTACACTCGACCAAGCCGGAAACTCACTGTCGCCATGCTCTCCTATAATAAATGCATGAACACTGCGGCTATCTACGCCCAAATGCTCTCCGATAAGATATTTTAATCTTGCGGAATCAAGCACAGTTCCTGAACCGAAAACTCTGGTCTCAGGCAGATCACTGAGCTTTACAGCAGTATATGTCAAAACATCCACCGGATTTGCTACTATAAGTAAAATTCCTTTATAATTGCGTTTAGATATTTCAGGAATAATGGACTTAAAAATACCAACGTTTTTCTTAGTCAAGTCAAGCCTCGTCTCCCCCGGCTTTTGTCCGGCGCCTGCAGTTAAAATAATAATTGACGCATCCGATATATCATCATAATCTCCTGCATATATAGAAGCCGGCTTTGCAAACGGAAGCCCGTGACTAATATCCAAAGCCTCTCCCTGTGCTTTGTTTTTATCTGCGTCAATAATAACTATCTCCGAGAAAAGCCCGCTTTGCATAAGCGCAAACGCCGAAGCAGAACCTACAAACCCACAGCCGATTATGGCAACTTTTCTTAAGTTGACTTTATCCATAAAAACATCTCCTTTATTTTTTCTTTATATAAAAATTTAAATATTAACAATAACACTTTACTATTATTGAAAAAAATCAACAAAATATTATATTTCGAATAATATATACAGGGTGAATAATATGAGTTATACAAGAATTTCCGATGTCAGCGAAAAATATATTTTAAAATTCGAAAACATACTTAGCAATTTAAAAGACGAAATTAAAAATCTAAATTATACCGAGAGTATATCGCAAAATTATATTATGCAAATAGAACCTGTCATATTTGCCGCAGCAGAATTATCACAAAACATACTAAAATATACAACTGTAATATCTATAGAGGATATCGCCAGGGATATAGACACGGTATCAAAAAGAATATTTAAAAACGATAATATCAAAAGGATATGCCGAAAATCAAACAGTGACGCCGAAAACAAAAACTACTTAAAACGCTCTAATATTATTTTGGATGAAATGCTAAACAAAATGTCAACTTCATTAAAAACAAATAATATAAATCGCAATTATATTTCTGAAATTTCGCCTATTATCATCGCTGTTTCAAATCTATCAAAGCTTGCAAAAAAATATGATATCTGCGATAACACACTTGAGCTTACAAAAATGATCATAAAAAGCTATGACAACTTAATAAAAAATCTTAAAATGATTTCTAATAAGTTTAAATATCAAGCCCAATATATATAAAAAATCTATACGCTTTAAACATTTAAAATATATTGACTTTAAAGCACTAAAGTTATATAATTGATTTTAACAAATTAATCTCAATGAAATATTCATAAGCCGCGTTTGTTTTTAACAAATACGCTGACAGTATGCTTCGTCACTTTTCGTTGAATACCGGCAACGTTTTTGATAAATCAGCGCTGCTTTTTTGAGAAATCTAAGACAAGCTGTCCAGTTTGATAATTTATTTTTATTACAAATATATAAACTTATACTTTATTAATGTTAATATAAAACCAATGTTTTATATTTCTATATAAGAATAAAAATATAAAAGGGGTACATTAAAATGGAAATGATAATCAAAGTATTGTTTATTGTCATATTTTTTGCTATAATGGTTGGCGTAGGCATTTATTGCAGAAAACAGGCAACAAACGTAAACGGATTTGTGCTGGGTAACAGAAACGTAGGTCCATGGCTTACGGCCTTCGCCTTTGGAACATCGTATTTTTCTGCGGTCATCTTTGTAGGATATGCAGGTCAGTTTGGCTGGAAATACGGCATGGCTTCAACATGGATCGGAATCGGAAATGCTTTTATCGGTTCTTTGCTAGCCTGGAACGTACTGGGACGGCGCACAAGAGTTATGACTCAACACATTGATTCTGCTACTATGCCGGACTTTTTCTTTAAAAGATTTAACTCAAAAGCTCTAAGAATTGCCGCTTCAATGATAGTTTTCGTCTTTTTAATTCCTTATACAGCATCGCTGTACAACGGGTTATCACGTCTTTTTGAAATGGCTTTTCACATTGATTATACATACTGTGTAATAGCTATGGCTGTGCTTACAGGTATATATGTAATTATCGGCGGATATATGGCTACTGCTATAAACGACTTTATACAAGGTATAATTATGCTTTTCGGAATTGTTGCCGTTATCTGTGCCGTTATGATGTCAAAAGGCGGTATCACAGAGGCTATAGCCCAGCTTTCTCAGCAAAGTATTGAAACTGCTTCAGGCACTACTTTAAACGGAGCCTTCACTTCCTTTTTAGGTCCTGACTTTTTCGGTTTGTTCGGCGTTATAATACTAACTTCGCTGGGCACCTGGGGTTTGCCGCAGATGGTACAAAAATTCTACGCTATCAAAAGCGAAAAATCCATAAGCACAGGCACAATAGTATCGACCATATTTGCGCTCATTGTAGCAGGCGGATGCTACTTCTTGGGCGGATTCGGCAGAATATTCTCAACTCAGGAACTGGTCGACGCCAACGGATTCGATTCTATCATTCCATCTATGTTAGAAAATCTTTCGCCGTATATTATAGGTATTGTTGTTATTTTGGTTTTGTCCGCTTCTATGAGCACTCTCTCAAGTCTGGTGCTTACATCAGGCGCCACCATTACGCTTGACTTCATATCCCCTATTTTCTCTAAAAAAGGGAATCTCCTTAAAGAAAAATCAAAAATGCGTTGCATGAGATGGCTGATTGTATTCTTTATCGCAATAAGTGCTGTAATCGCCATTGTCCAAGCTAAATCTTCGGTCACATTTATAGCTCAGCTTATGGGCATTTCATGGGGAGCTCTTGCGGGCGCGTTTTTAGCTCCGTTTTTATATGGATTATATATGAAGAGAACGTCAAAACTTGCTGTATGGACAAGCTTTATCCTCGGAGTAGGAATTATGATTGCAGATATGGCTTGTAATTTCACAGGTCACATATTTATAAATAAATATTTCACATCACCTATCAACGCAGGTATGCTGGCTATGGTACTTGGACTTATTTTAGTTCCTCTTATCAGCCTAATAAAACCCGCTAAAGATAAAGAACGCGTGGAAGAAATATTTAGCTGCTACAATGAAAAGGTTACTGTCACCTCAAAACAGTCTATAAGCGAAGACTAAAAATATTTGAAAGGAATTATAAAGCTATGCTCTTTCAAAAAGATATTGAAACCATGTCGAGAAAAGATCTCGACGCTTTACAACTTGAACGGCTGAAACGGGTCGTAAATTACTGCTATAACAACGTTGAACTATACCACAAACGCCTTGATGAATGCGGAGTTAAAGACGGAAGTAGAATCAAACAATTATCGGATATTGAATACATACCATATACTACTAAAGATGATTTTAGAGATAACTATCCGTTTGGACTTATGGCTGTTGATATGAAAGATATCGTCAGGATTCACGCATCTTCAGGAACAACCGGAAAGCCTACTGTCGGAGTATATACTAAAGAAGACTTGAATACATGGAGCGACTGCGTAGCACGAGTTGCTATGGCAGGCGGTGTTACGGCAGACGATATTATACAAATAAGCTTTGGCTACGGACTTTTCACCGGAGCTTTAGGCCTTCACTACGGAATGGAAAAAATCGGAGCTACGGTTATCCCGGCTTCATCCGGCAACACCGAAAAGCAGCTTATGATGCTTAGAGACTACGGCGTTACCGGTTTGGTTGCTACACCGTCGTATGCTGTATATTTATCTGAAGCTGCCAAAGAATCAGGATATCCGATGTCTGACTATAAATTAAAACTTGGTATACTCGGCAGCGAACCGTGTACTATCGCTATGCGTACACAAATTGAGCAAAATTTAAACATCAGAGTATCCGACAACTACGGAATGACCGAGTTGGGCGGACCGGGTGTTTCCGGTGACTGCGAAGCAAGAGACGGTATGCATTTTGCAGAAGATCATTTCTTGCCTGAGATTATAGATACCGATACAGGAAAACGCCTGGGCGAAAACGAAGTCGGCGAGCTGGTTGTAACAACACTGACAAGAAAAGGTATGCCGGTGCTTAGATATCGCACAAAGGATATAACTAAGCTCAACTATGCTCCCTGTTCCTGCGGAAGGACTCACTGCCGTATGGCTAAAACCATGGGCAGAACAGATGATATGCTCATCATAAAGGGTGTTAATGTCTTCCCCACTCAGATTGAAAATATTTTAATAAACATTGAGGATATAGCTCCTCATTATCAGTTGATTATTTCCAGAAAAGACTATAAAGATTCTTTGGAAATAAAAGTTGAGCTAACTAACGCAAATCTTCTTGAAAATTACAAACTGTTAAATGACCTTCAAAATAAAATTGCTGAAAAAATGAAATCTATTCTCGGGCTTAGAACAAAAATAACTCTCGTTGCTCCCAAAACACTCGAGAGATTCCAGGGTAAGGCAAAACGTATAGTAGACTTGCGTAATCAATAATTATAATTATAAATAAAGAAAACAAATAATAAAAATTATTAAAGGTAATGGTTAAAGGTGGGATATTATGAAAAAACTGCTGATAGGTAACGCAGCGGTTGCAAGAGGATTGTACGAAGGCGGATGCTCATTTATATCGAGCTATCCCGGTACTCCCAGCACAGAAATAACTGAAGTGTTTGCCAAAAATGATGATGTTTACTGTGAATGGGCTCCTAATGAAAAGGTAGCTATGGAAGCAGCGTTTGGCGCATGCCTCAACGGTACAAGAAGCGCCTGTTGTATGAAGCATGTCGGTCTTAATGTTGCGGCTGATCCTTTATTTACAATGTCTTATACAGGTGTAAATGCAGGAATGGTAATATGCGTTGCTGACGATCCTGGTATGCACTCATCACAAAACGAACAGGATTCGCGACACTATGCAATTGCTGCTAAAATTCCTATGCTAGAGCCTTCAGACTCTCAGGAAAGTTTAGACTATGCAAAGCTTGCATACGAAATATCTGAAAATTTTGATACTCCGGTTATTTTAAAAATGTGCACAAGAGTAGCTCATTCGCAAAGCATAGTTGAGATTGGCGAAAGAAACAAAGTATCTAAAGAATACGAAAAAAACGGCGCTAAATACATAATGATGCCTGGAAATGCCATAAAACGCCATCCGTTCGTAGAGCAAAGAACCAATGCATTGATTGAATATGCTGAAAAATCAGGTATAAACCGAATTGAGCCCGGCGACAACACACACGATATTGGAATCATCACTTCTTCTACCTCTTATCAGTATGTAAAAGAAGTTTTCGGCGACACTGTATCTGTGCTAAAGCTCGGTATGGTCAATCCCCTTCCTGTAGATATGATTAAAGAATTTGCCAAAAGCGTAAATTCGCTCTTTGTAATAGAAGAACTAGACCCGATTATTGAAACCCACTGTAAAAATATTGGTGTAAACGTAACAGGAAAAGATATTTTCTCCATTCTCGGAGAATTCTCACAAAAAACAATTGCTAAAGCCTTTGGCTTTGACGACAAGTATAATATTTCCCTTGATACCAATATCCCCGTCCGTCCACCGATGATGTGCGCAGGCTGTCCTCACAGAGGAATGTACTATGTTCTTGCCAAAAACAAACTAACGGTTCTGGGCGATATCGGATGTTATACTCTTGGAGCTCAGCCGCCATTGAACGCTTTGGACATGACCTTATGTATGGGAGCATCAGTATCGGGAATTCACGGATTTAATAAAGCTGGCGGAGAAGAAAGCGAGAATAAGACCGTTTGTGTTATCGGCGACTCTACCTTTATGCATTCAGGCGTAACTGGCTTGATTAATATAGCTTATAACGGATCCAACTCTACTGTTATCATTTTAGATAACTCTATAACAGGTATGACAGGACACCAGCAAAATCCGACAACAGGATATAATATCAAGGGCGATCCTGCAGGTAAGGTTGATCTTGAAAGCCTGTGCAAATCTATAGGTATCAATTCTGTCAGAGTTGTAGACCCATATAATCTGGAAGAATGTGAAAATGCTGTAAAAGAAGAATTAGCAAAAAACGAACCTTCTGTAATAATTTCTCGCAGACCATGCGTATTGCTTAAATATGTAAAACCTAAAAAGCCTCTTCGTGTAAACACTGATAAATGCCGAGGCTGTAAAAAATGTATGAAATTCGGCTGTCCCGCCATCAGTTTCAAAGATAAGCACGCTCAAATTGACAATACCCTTTGTATTGGCTGCGGCGTTTGTAAACAACTATGCGCATTTAACGCTTTTGAAAGTGAGGTCTGATTTATGAAAACTACTAATGTAATGATTGTAGGCGTAGGCGGTCAGGGCTCTCTTTTAGCTTCTAAGCTGCTGGGAACTCTGCTGGTAGAAAACGGCTATGACGTAAAAGTAAGCGAAGTCCACGGAATGAGCCAACGCGGAGGATCGGTTGTAACTTATGTTCGTTTTGGCAGCCGCGTATATTCCCCTGTTATTGAAGACGGCGAAGCAGATTTTATTGTATCTTTTGAAAAAATCGAAGCCGCGAGATATCTTAACAAGCTATCCAAAAACGGCACGATTATTGTAAATACTCAGCAAATTGATCCCATGCCCGTTATAATAGGCGCTGCCTCTTATCCGGAAAACGTAATTGAAGAAATGAAATCTAAAGGAGTTAACGTTGACGATATTGACGCTATGACTCTGGCAATAGAAGCCGGTTCTGCAAAAGCATGTAACATTGTGCTTATGGGCAGACTCGCTAAATATTTTGATATTTCAAAAGAACTATGGCTTGAAGCTATAGAAAAATGCGTTAAACCTCAATTTGTTGAAATGAACAAAAAAGCCTTTGAACTAGGTTATAATTTTGACAAATAAAAATTCAACAAGTAAAGGGATGATAAAAATGCACAGATATTACCAAAAAGATGCCGAAACTATGCCTGTTGAAAAAATCAAAGAACTTCAATCTAAAAAACTTATAAAACAGGTAAATCACGTTTATGAAAACGTCCCCTATTATCGCAGTTTGATGGATAAAAAGGGAGTAAAGCCTCAAGACATCAAAAGCATTGATGATCTTCACAAATTACCGTTTTTAACAAAGGCTGATCTTCGAGATGCATATCCGTATGGTCTGCTTGCTACAGATCTGAAGAACTGTGTCAGAATCCAGTCTACATCCGGCACAACAGGCAAAAGGGTTGTGGCGTTTTATACTCAAAACGATATTGATTTATGGGAAGAATGCTGCGCCAGAGCTATCGTAGCTACTGGCAGCAGCAACAAAGATGTATGCCAGGTTTGTTATGGCTACGGCTTGTTTACAGGCGGATTTGGATTAAACGGCGGCTCACATAAGGTTGGTTGCTTGACGCTGCCTATGTCAAGCGGTAATACCGAAAGACAAATTCAGTTTATGATGGATTTAGGAGCAACTATCCTCTGCTGTACACCCTCTTATGCAGCTTATATTGGAGAATCTCTAAAAGAAAGAGGCTATAAACCCGAAGACAACAAGCTAAAGGTCGGAATATTCGGAGCTGAGCCTTGGACGGAAGAAATGCGCAGAGATATTGAAAAATCTCTCGGAATTAAGGCATATGATATTTACGGCTTAACAGAGACCAGCGGTCCCGGAGTAGCCTTTGAATGTGAAGAACAAAATGGTATGCACATAAACGAAGATCATTTCCTTGCTGAAATTATCGACCCCGATACCGGCGAAGTTTTGCCGGAAGGAAGCCGTGGCGAGTTGGTGTTCACCTCTCTTGATAAAGAAGCTTTCCCTCTTTTAAGATACAGAACACGCGATATTTGTGTGCTGACAAGAGAAAATTGTTCATGCGGAAGAACCTTTATAAAAATGACAAAACCGATGGGCAGAACCGACGATATGATGATTATCAGAGGCGTAAACGTTTTTCCAAGCCAAATTGAGGCCGTTCTTTTAAACTGCGGTTATGCTCCTAATTATCAAATCGTTGTTGATAGATTTAATAATTCCGATACACTTGACGTTTATGTTGAAATGAGCCCCGAAAACTTTTCGGATACCGTTAAAGAAATTTCTAAAAAAGAAAAACTGCTTGCTTCTGAAATCAGAACCATGCTCGGCATAAGTCCGGTTGTTCACCTTGTTGCACCTAAATCAATTGAACGAAGCGAAGGAAAAGCAAAACGCGTTATCGATAAACGCAGAAGTATTGGTATTACAACTTAAAAATTGGAGGATATTATGGCTATAAAACAATTATCTATTTTCATAGAAAATAAAGAAGGCACTTTAGTTACCATCACCGACGCTTTGGCTAAAGCCGAGGTTGACATTCGCGCTATGAGCGTTGCTGATACTCAAGACTTTGGAATACTCAGGTTAATTGTCACTGATATCGACAAAGCAAAAGCTGCATTGGAAGAAAATAATTGCTTTGTCTCTATTACAAATGTTGTGGGGGTTGCTATTTCAGATCAGCCCGGTTCACTTGCCAAGGTTGCAAGAATCTTAAAAGAAAACGATATAAATATTGAATATATGTACGCTTTCATAACGGTATCTAAAAAATATGCCTACGTAGTACTCAGAGTTGAAGACAACGCTGCCGCTGAAAAAATATTGACTGACAATGGTATCGAGCTTGTTAAAGAAAGTGACATATCAGAAATGTAAATAAAAAACTTTAAAAATGTGCCTGAGCAGGTTATCTTCTCAGGCACATTTTATTTTACTTTCTTATTTTTTATTTTATATTAGCACTGAATTTTTCTATATAATCTGTAATATTAAAAGAATCAAGGATGGTAGTTTTTGAAAGATATAAAGGATGATGCGGATGTCCTTTAGCAGAAATTTTACCGGCAGAATACCAGTTTGCATTAAATCTCTTAGAAATCTCTAACATATTCAAAACGCAAGGCATAAGATATTCGCGCTTTTCTATAATATTACCCCATGCAGCCCAAATAGAAGGCGCTGATTTTTGATTTTTTAAAATATATTCAAAAGCTTTCATGTTTTCGCTGTGAAGCATTTGATTTAGCTTTTTTTCCATATCATCGGGTCTTGTTGCTCGTTGGGCATAAACATTGAACATAATAAAGCTGTCATAGCCGTTAAAAAGCGCTATTCTTTCAACCGATTTAAGTGTATTATCCAAGTCATCAGGAGCCGCTGTCGAAGGATTTATTCCTATACAAATAAGCGGATTCTCACCTTTTGTGCCTAAAATATAACGATACTCACTGTAAAAATCAGGAACATAAAGCCATTTCGATTTATCATAATCGTTATTTTTACTTTTCATCGCCTCTGAAAAAGAAAGAACATCAATATCTATCGTATCACAAGACGGAATGTGCATAATATCACCTTGCTGCGCAGATTTTAGAAAATTATATCAAAATTTGCAATAATTTTCAATTATATTTTTCATTAAATAATCAAATAATATTTTAAATTGATTTTTGTTTCTAAGCATTTGCAAGCGTGTTAATGTATTGAAATATATATCGTTTTGTGATAATATATATACGGTGATATATATGAAAAAATGTGATTTCTGCGCTAGGGAAATTTCATACCATGAAATGTACTGCAGTGAGGAATGCAATAAAAAAGCAAACGAATTTTATGAACTAAGAGAAAAATTTTCTAAGCTTTTTGCCGTTTTAAACGGTATATTTGTTATGGCGATAGGCATATGTATTTTTGCTTTTTCGTTTTTGCCGATTTTTGCTGTTTACGCAATAGCCACATCTCTTTTGGTATTGGCTGTTTTATACTTTTTTTGTCCTTTTCCGCCCGAGGTAATGATACATAAATATAAAATTAAAAAATCAATTAAATTTTGCAGAATTATTTCTTTAGCTCTGCTGGTTTTGTCCATAGTTACTTTTTCTTGTGCAATAATTTTTATGCGATAATAATTACCACTTAATTTTTGAATATATTATAATATATTTGAGAACACTAACATTACAGTTTACTGTAAGGAGGTTTTCAAATGATTGATAAAATCGCTTTAACTTTGCTTGTCATCGGCGGTATCAACTGGGGCAGCGTCGGTCTTTTCCAGTTTGATATAGTTGCATGGATTTGCGGCGGCCAAACAGGCATAGTCAGTCGTATTATTTATGTTGTTGTCGGTCTTGCGGCGCTGTGGTGTATATCGCTGTTATTTAGAGAACACAACGATCTCGTAGATCATTCGCCTAATGCATCAATGACATAATCAATTTTAGGTTTCAGATAGAAATGAAATATAGATAAAAATTGCGACAGTACATTTCGTGCTGTCGCTGTTTTTGATTTTATTATGTAAAATTTTCATTAGGGGTATATCCTAAAGCAAGCGACAAATTATACGCCTGTTCTTTAGTGTGTTTTATTGCGCTTAAAAATTCTTCGCTCTCTACCCTTCTAAAGAACCCTATAATTCCCAATGCATATTTTACACTACCTTCAGAATCATATACCGGAGCACAAACAGAACGCAGACCGATTTTATACTCTCCGTCTTCGATCGCATATCCCTTTGAACGAATTGTGTTAATGTTATTTTTCAAATCACTTATATCAATTAAGGTGTGCGGCGTGTATGGAACTAATTTCTTACGCTTTAACAACTTATCAATCTCGCTGTCTTTTAAAGCAGAAAGATAGAGTTTTCCCTGTGAAGTGGCATGAAGCGGCAAAGCAGAACCTATTTCTGGAGTAATCTGAATTCCGTTTGAACTTTGAAAATAATCAAACGAAACAACGTTTGAATTATCAAACATAGATATTACCGCGCTTGAATGAGTAAGACGAGATAATTTTTCAAGATATGGACGAGAAAGCGATGTTATATCGAAGCTGCGCGACACTGCACATCCGTATTCAAACAACTTAATTCCGAGCGTGTAACTGCCGTTTGACTGCTGTTTTATCAGTCCTTTATCTCGCATTGTAGATAAAAGTGCATGAACCGTGCTTTTGGGATAGCCGGAACGGTTTGATATTTCGCTTAGTGTAATTGAACTGTTCTCCAAAGACAAAATATCCAAAAGCTCTATAGCTTTTGATAAAGATTTTACTTTGTTGTTATTTTCACCCATAATATCACCGCAAAAATAATAACACAGATAACTTTTATTTTCAATATTTTTTCATTATTACAAAATATATTTTCTGTATTACAGAACAAATATCGTTGTTAATTTTTATAAATAATGATAAAATCATATTTGTGAAAACTTCACTAATATGATTTATTCGGAGGATAAAATGAAAAAAATTATTTCAATGTTATTATGCGTACTAATGTGTATCAGTGCACTTGCAGGATGCGGAAAAACTGATAATGTAAATTCAAAAAGTAACGATTCATCTTCAAATAGCGAAAACATTGAATTATCTGTATTTGCTGCTGCAAGCATGACAGAAACACTAACTGAGCTAGCTGAAAAGTACAAGGAAACTGCTCCAAATGTTACGCTCACTTTCAATTTTGACTCTTCGGGAACGCTGAAAACTCAAATTGAAGAAGGAGCTGCCTGCGACGTATTTATCTCAGCCGCTAACAAACAAATGGACGGGCTCGATATAACAGCTGATGAAGAGAAAAATCCCAATAAATTAGATTTTATTTTAACAGATTCCAGATGTAATTTGCTAGAGAACAAAGTAGTTCTTTGTGTGTCCAAAGAAAATCACAAAAATATAAATTCTTTTGATGCCCTAGCAAAAGCTCTAAAAGATGAAAAGATTTTGATGGCTATGGGTAACGAAGATGTTCCCGTAGGTCAGTATACTCAAAAAATCCTCGCTTACTATAAACTTGAAGAAAAAGAGCTTGCTGACAAAGGCAAAATAACTTACGGTTCAAATGTAAAAGAAGTAACCGCTCAAATTTCAGAAGGCTCTGTTGACTGCGGAATTATCTATCAAACAGACGCCTATTCAGATAATCTTACTGTCGTTGACACAGCTACTAAAGATATGTGCGGACAGGTTGTTTATCCTGCCGCTGTTATTAAAAACAGCGAGTATACTAAAGAAGCTCAGGATTTCTTAGACTACTTAAAAACCGCTGACGCTTCTGATGTTTTTGAAAAAGTTGGATTTACTCCGCTAAGCTGATTTGTTAATTTTTCTATTGCAAGCAAGGCTATACCGTTTTGCTCTGTGCTTTTAAATTGTAAATTTATTATAGCTGTGCTATAGTTATTTTATATTATTTAGGAGGCATACTATGGATTTATTTCCCCTGTATAACTCTCTGAGAATAGCTGTTATATCTACTTTTTTTGTATTTTTTTTGGGAATCGCCGCCGCATATTATATAGCTAAATGCCCGAGATTTGTAAAGGGAATTTTGGACGTTTTTTTTACATTGCCGCTAGTCCTGCCCCCTACCGTTGTTGGATATTTACTTCTTTTATTATTAGGTCCTAAACGAATAATAGGGTCTGCCTTTTTTGAAAGTTTTAATATAAGGCTGACTATGAACTGGTGGTCAGCAATATTTGCTGTTACTGTTATTGTGTTTCCACTTATGTACAGAACTGCGAGAGGCGCTTTTGAAAGCTTTGACGATACACTTTCAGATGCAGGCAAAACTCTTGGCCTTTCAAACTCTTACATATTCTGGAGAATTCGTATACCAAACTGTAAACAAGCAATTATATCAGGCGTTGTGTTGTCATTTGCCAGAGCTTTGGGAGAATACGGAGCTACCAGTATGATCGCAGGCTATATTCCAAATAAAACAGCCACAGTTTCAACCGCCGTATATCAACTGTGGCGAACCGGAAATGACGAACTGGCATTTAAATGGGTAATGATAAACATAGCTATTTCTGCCTTGGTATTGCTGGCGATAAACTTGCTTGAACGACCTAAATCCAGAGTATAATCCTAAATTTAGGGGGTAACTATGCTATATGTAAACATTGAAAAAAAGCTTAATAATTTTACTTTAAAAGTTAATATAAACACAGACAAAGATATCTTAGCTCTGCTGGGTGCTTCAGGTGCCGGTAAAAGCGTTACATTAAAATGCATTGCTGGAATTGACACTCCCGACAAAGGTCAGATTATTTTAGACGGACAAACTCTTTTTGACAGCAAAAAGCATATTAATATTGCTCCGCAAAAACGTGAAGTAGGATATCTTTTCCAACAATATGCACTCTTCCCTAATATGACGGTTGAACAAAATATAAACACCGGATTAAAGAAAATTAAAAAATCAGAACGAAAGAAGAGAACAGCTGAACTTATAAAGCACTTTCATCTCAAAGGACTTGAAAAATTACGTCCAAACACACTCTCCGGCGGAGAACAACAAAGAGTAGCATTGGCAAGGATTTTCGCTTCTCAGCCAAAGGTACTTCTGCTTGACGAACCCTTTTCTTCGCTTGATAATTTTTTAAAATGGCAGTTAGAGTTGGAACTAAAAAATGCTCTAAACGAATTTTTCGGCGATGTGATTATGGTATCGCATAATATTGATGAAGTGTGTAAATTATGCAACAATGTATCTGTAATATCAAAAGGTACTGTACAAGAAAAGAAAAGTGTATATGACTTGATATATCATCCTAAAACTCTGGCAGAAGCTATGATTACCGGATGCAAGAACTATTCATCAGCTCAACATATATCAAGCGGCATGTATCATTGCCCGGACTGGGGTATAAACTTGAAAACAAATAATGATACAGAAAACGCAAAATATATAGCTATCAAAAATGAAGATATTAAATTTGCTGATAATGAAAGTGAAAATGTTCTTGAATGCGAAGTTGTTCAAATTATTAACGAAAAAATCGGACGTTCGATTGCGTTGAAAACTACAAATTCAATAATTTATATGCCGTTAAAAAACGACAGTATAATTCCCCTAAAACATAATAAATTTAAAATATATTTAGACAGTAATAAACTGTTTTTATTGACCGGCAGTGAAAATGATGATTGATAATTTTGGAAGGAAAATAGAATATCTGCGTCTCTCAGTTACTGATTTATGCAATTTACGCTGCATTTACTGTATGGATGAAAACGGCGTTTATAAGAAAAATCACTTCGATATACTAAGCATCGAAGAAATGACTGATATAATCAAATGTTCGTATGAACTGGGTATAAAAAAGGTGCGCCTTACCGGAGGAGAACCGCTGTTAAGGCGCGGTATATTTGCTCTGTGCGAAAACATCAAAAACATCGATGAGAATATTGAGCTTACAGTCACCACAAACGGCACTATGCTCGAAAAATTTGCAAAACCGTTAAAGGACTCGGGCGTAGACAGACTAAACATAAGTCTTGATACGTTGGATAAAGAAAAATATAAACAAATCACACGCATAGGTAATATTGATGATGTAATCAACGGTATAAAAAAAGCTAGTGAGGTTGGTTTTAAAAACACAAAAATTAACACGGTTTTACTAGGAAATATTAACACCAACGAAATCAAAGCTCTTGCAGAACTTACTAAAACTCAAGATATATGCGTAAGGTTCATAGAGCTTATGCCAATGAATATATGTAAAGACTGGAACAAAGAGCGCTTTGTCTCAGCATCAATCGTCACTGACGTTATCAAAAATCTTGTTTATATAGGAAATATCGGCGTATCAAAATTATATAAAATAGAAGGCTATAAGGGGAGCATCGGTCTAATAAGCCCAATGAGTCATGCTTTTTGTGATAAATGTAATAAAATCCGTGTTACTGCTGACGGAAAATTAAAAACTTGTCTACACTCTGCCGAGGAAGTAACGCTCAAAGGATTGCCGCACAATGAGCTAAAACAAGCTATTAAAACAGCAATTTTAGACAAGCCTATGAAACATAATTTGTATCTTTTTAAAAGCGAAACAAATCGAAACATGAACGAAATCGGAGGATAAAAAATGGATTTTTCACACTTTAATGATCAAGGACGAGCTAAAATGGTCGATGTCACACAAAAAGATGAAACCTACCGTATAGCAAAAGCCGGCGCTAAAGTTAAAGTAAACTCCGCTACTATGCAAAAAATTAAATCGGGTGGAATAAAAAAAGGAGATGTGCTCGCAGTTGCACAAGTCGCAGGAATAATGGCAGCTAAAAAAACATCCTATACAATTCCAATGTGCCATCCGATAATGATTAGCGGAGTTGATATAAATTTCAAGTTAACAAATAACGAAATCAATATAATATCTACTGTTAAATGTAAGGGTGCTACGGGAGTGGAAATGGAAGCGCTAAATGCCGCTTGTACTGCCGCTTTAACTATATATGATATGTGCAAGTCTGTTCAAAGAGATATTGAAATAACCGATATCATGCTCTTAGAAAAAAGCGGTGGAAAATCCGGAATATTTAAGAGAGACAATAAAAACGCAACTGTACTGTCTACTTGCATAAGCGAACAAAAGGGAACTAAAAAGCACGAAGTTCCCTTTGTTGAGTTAAAAAATGACTACGGTATAATCGGTGACGCTCATGCAGGTAAGTGGCACAGACAAATAAGCCTGCTTGCAAACGAGAGTATCGATACTATTCGACAAGCCGGTGTAGTTGTAAGCGCAGGTGACTTTGCAGAAAACATTCTAACACAAGGTATTAATCTAAAAGAACTTACTATAAATACCAAAATAAAAATAGCAGATACTATTTTGCAGGTTACTCAAATCGGTAAAGAATGTCACACTGACTGCGAAATAAAAAAAACAGTCGGCAAATGTGTTATGCCAACCGAAGGCGTTTTTGCCAAAGTAATAAAGGGCGGAAAAATACAAAAAGGTGATGTTATAGAAATCATAAAGGAAGATATTTGAAATGAAAGTTATAAAAACTACCGACGCTGCAGGTCATGTATTATGTCATGATCTGACACAGATTATCCCGGGCGAATATAAAGGAGCAAAATTTAGAAAAGGACATATCGTTACAAAAGAAGATATCCCCCTGCTTCTCTCGATGGGAAAAGAAAATTTGTACGTTTTTGAACTTGAAGAAAATATGCTGCACGAAAACGACGCAGCGAAAATTCTGTGCAAAATCTGCAAAGGCGATAACATAATTCAAAGTGATGTTAGAGAAGGAAAAATTGAGCTAAAATCCGAAATCACAGGTCTATTCACCGTTGATACAGAAAAGTTGAAAAGAATAAACTCTATCGATGAAATAATCATAGCAACAAGAAAAGCAAACACAATGGTCAAAAAAGGTGATAAACTTTGCGGTACTAGGGTTATTCCTCTCGTCATAAACAAAGAAAAAATGAAAGACGCTGAAAAAATCGGTAACAACACTCCCCTGTTAAATGTTAGACCTTTCACTTTAAAAAACGCCGGAATCGTTAACACCGGCAGCGAAGTATATAACAAAATAATTGAAGATAAGTTCACTCCTATATTAATTAAAAAACTAAAAGCCTACGGTATTGATGTTAAAATCCATATAACGACCGACGATAATATTGAAAACATAAAAAACGCTATATCAAAAGCCAGAGAAGGCACCGATATAGTTTTATGTACCGGAGGAATGAGTGTTGATCCTGATGACAATACGCCGGGCGCAATTAAACAAAGCGGCGCTGATATCGTAACTTACGGAGCGCCTGTTTTACCAGGAGCGATGTTTTTGCTTGGTTACTTTGATGACGGAGTTCCTGTACTTGGTTTACCCGGCTGCGTTATGTATGCAAAAGCTACGATATTTGATCTTGTTATGCCGAGAATAGCCGCCTCGGTTAGAATGAATAAAGAAGATTTTATAGAATACGGCGAAGGCGGACTGTGTTTAGGCTGCAAAGAATGTCAATATCCGCTGTGCCCATTTGGAAAGTAGGTATTTATTTTGTATAAAGCTTCGATTATTACTGTCAGCGACAGAGCCTATAATAAAATATATGAGGACAAATCGGGTCCGGCAATAGCAAAAATGCTCAATGAATGTGGATATGAGATCAAAAAATCTGTTATCGTTCCCGATGAAATTAATATGATAATCGCTGCGCTAAAAAGCTGCGTTCAAGATAAAACAGAGTTGATCATAACAACCGGCGGTACGGGCTTTTCTAAACGCGATGTTACAGTTGAAGCAACACAAGAAGTGATAGAAAAAAACGCTCCCGGAATTGCAGAATATATGCGCCAAAAATCTATGGAAATCACCCCCAGGGCAATGCTTTCGCGCGGTATAGCCGGTATAAAAGATGATTCTTTGATTATCAACTTACCGGGCAGCGTAAAAGGTGCAACGGAAAATTTAGGCTTTGTTCTCCCCTATCTTAAACATGGCCTTGATATTCTAAAAGGGTTAGGTGAATCTTAATTTATACAAATTCATAAAATATAAAGCTAAAACCCGCCTGCGCATTTATTTTACGCAGGCGGGTTTAATTATAATATTAAATGAGAATTAATTTAATATGTTTTTATAATTCTTTATAAGCGAAATTGCAAAATAGTGATATTAAAATTAAAGTTTTTCAACTATATTCTTGGTATCTCTGGCGATAGCAAGTTCTTCATTAGTAGCAATAAGCTCTACTGGAATTGAAGAATCCTCGGTTGATAGTCGGCCTGTACGACCATGGATAGCACTATCGTTAAATTCTTTATCAATTTTAACACCTAAAAAGTCAAGATACTCGCAAACCTTTTCGCGAAGTCTGGGCTGATTTTCGCCTAAGCCGGCTGTAAATACGATACCGTCACAGCCTCCTAAAGCTACCCAATATGCGCCAATGTACTTAGCTATTTGATAATAAAGCATTTCGTGAGTTAATATCGCACGTTCATTGCCGTCAGCCTCTGCCTGTGAAATATCGCGATCATCTGATGATATACCCGAAATACCGAGCATGCCCGACTTTTTATTTAACAACTCGCTCATTTGAGCCGGTGTTAAATTATCTTTTTCTGCTATAAAAGTAACTACCGACGGATCAAGGCAGCCCGAACGTGTACCCATCATAATTCCGTCAAGGGGAGTTAGTCCCATAGACGTATCAATAACTTTGCCGTTCTTTATAGCAGTAATTGATGATCCGTTGCCTATATGACAAGTAATCAACTTCAGATCTTTTATATCTTTTCCGAGAATTTTTGCCATTTCATGGGATACATAGCGATGAGATGTACCATGTGCACCGTAGCGGCGAACTGCATATTTTTCATAATACTCATAAGGAACAGCATACATATAAGCTTTTCTGGGCATGGTAGAATGAAAAGCAGTATCAAACACTGCAACCATAGGAACTTGGTCGCCAAACACCTGTTTACAACCTCTGATTGCCTGAACATGACCTTTATTATGCAGTGGAGCAAGCGGAATCAGGCTTTCTATACCTTTAAGCACCTCATCTGTAATAAGCTCAGGATCTGAGAACAAAGCTCCTCCCTGGACGATGCGATGACCGATTGCAGATACTTCATCAAGATTCTTGATAACGCCGTATTCTTCGCTCATAAGCGCGTCTTTTACCGCTAAAAACGCCTGAGCATGATCCGGCATAGACATTTCTTTTGTAAAAGCTCTGCCATCTGCGGTTTTGTGACCGATAAACGAGCCTTCGGTACCGATACGCTCACAGTTTCCTTTCGCTATCATCTCTTCGCTTTCCATATCTATCAGCTGATATTTCAGAGATGAGCTGCCTGCATTGATTACAAGAATTTTCATATTTTTACCTCCTGTTATTGAAAAATGCCAAAATATCACATATACTATAATAGTACTTTTAAATAACTTTTTCAAGTGTTTTTGCAAAAGAGGTGACTGTGTGAACAAAGCAGGAGTTATTTGTGAATTTAATCCCTTTCACAACGGACATAAATTTCTTTTACAGAATATAAAAAGCAATTATGCAGACGATATAATCTGCATAATGAGCGGTCATTTTGTACAAAGAGGCGATATTGCTATTTGTGATAAATATACAAGAACCAAAGCCGCTTTAAATAACGGCGCAGACATGGTTGTTGAACTGCCAACCGTTTATGCTGTTTCAAACTCTAATATTTTTGCCGAAAATGGAGTACTTATGGCAAAATCTCTTGGTTGCGATATACTATGCTTCGGAGCAGAAGACAAGCTTGATGACCTTTTGAAAATCTCAGAATTTTTAGAAAGTTATGATGCTCAAAATATAATAAAAGAACAAATGACAAACGGCGAATACTATCCAAAGGCTCTATATCACGCAATAAAGCAAACACAGGGAGAAGATTTAGCCAATATAAGTAAAAAACCAAATAATATTCTTGCTTTAGAATACATATCTGCATGCAAAAAACACAACATAAAACCTATTGCAATAAAACGAACAGGCACCAACCATGACAGCGAAAAAACTGTTGATATATACACAAGTGCATCAAATATAAGAAAAATGATAAAAAACGGAGAAAGCTACGAAAATTTTACTCCAATGAAAATAAAAAACTACGCCGAACTTGAAAAAATAGAAAGCGCAATACTATATAAAATAAAAACTTCATCTGCAGAAGAATTAAAAAATCTTGCAGATATCAACGAGGGTTTAGAAAACAGAATAATAAAAATTGCTAGAAGCAAAAATTCTATAAACGAATTATTATCTGCTCTAAAAACAAAAAGATATACCCACGCTCGATTAAGGCGAATACTAATATACTCCCTGCTTGCAATAAGCAACGAAATGCAACACACCCCCGTTCCTTATATCAGAGTGTTGGGAATCAACAAAAACAAAACATATTTAATGAAGAGCTGGGATTTGCCCTTGATAACAAAGGTTTCAAGGGGATATAAAGCCCTCAACTTCAATGCTCAAAAGATTTTTAACGTGGATATAAAAACAAGTGAAATCTTTTCCATAGCTCTACAAAGCAAAAGTAATATTTCTTTAAACGAATTTAGTCAACAAATAATTAAAGTGTAAACAATATTTTTTATCAACATAAAAAGGTTCGCAAACCCACTGTGGTTTACGAACCTTTTGTATAATTCAATTTAAGATCAAACAGGATGAACCTTGTTCTTAAAATCAACTTTATCAGAATTAATCCCAACCTTTTTATTGCGACGTTTTTCAAAGAAATCAATCGCTACCTTCGGGAATTGGGCATAGGATAAAACGTCTTCTTCCTGTTCAATATATTGAGGAATCTCTGATTTAAGCTTTTCAAGCTCCGGTTCAAGAAGGTCTGCCGGTCGACAGTCGACAGGAGTAATATCTCCTATGATTTTAGTCCTAAACTCCGGATCAATAGGCATAGGAGTTGTACCGTATTTTCCTGCTACAAGGTCTTTAAATTCATTTGTACACATTTTGTAGCGTTCTCCTGTGATTACGTTAAATACAGCCTGAGTACCGACAATCTGTGATGTAGGAGTTACAAGCGGCGGATAGCCGGAATCTTTTCTTACTCTTGGAACTTCTTCTAAAACTTCGTTTAATTTATCCTCTTTACCGGCTTGTTTTAATTGTGACAAAAGGTTAGATAACATTCCGCCGGGCACCTGATATATAAGAGCGTTAGCATTGGTCGCAAGCATCTTAGGATCAAGAAGACCGTTTTTGATATATTTCTCACGCAAAGTCATGAAGTACGAACGAATATCGTTTAGTTTTTGCAAATCAAGTCCAGTATCATATTCACTGCCTAAAAGAGCCGCAACCATAGACTCTGTAGGCGCATGCGACGTACCTAAAGCAAGCGGAGAAATAGCAGTATCTATCATATCTACCCCTGCTTCAACGCCTTTTAAAAGACACATAGAAGCAAGCCCCGATGTATAATGTGTATGAAGCTGAATCGGCAAGTCTACAGCTTCTTTGATTGCTTTTACCAGTTTCTCGGTACGATAAGGAGTGAGTAAAGCCGCCATATCTTTGATACAAATGCTATCTGCACCTGCATCGGCTATTCTTTTAGCATACTCAACATAATACTTATCTGTAAACACCGGACCTGTAGTATAGCTGATAGCTACCTGAGCATGAGCTCCCTCTCGCTTTGCAGCTTTTATAGCGGTTTGAAGATTTTTAATATCGTTAAGCGCGTCAAAAATTCTAATTATATCAATACCGTTGGCAACAGAACGCTGAACAAAATACTCTAAAACATCGTCAGCATAATGACGGTATCCAAGCATATTTTGCCCTCTGAACAACATCTGAAGCTTAGTGCTCTTAACATGAGAGCGTATGGTTCTCAATCGCTCCCACGGATCTTCATCAAGAAATCTTAAACAACTGTCAAAGGTCGCGCCACCCCAACACTCCAGAGAATAAAATCCGATTTTATCCATATCTTCTAAGATAGGAAGCATCTCTTCTGTTGTCATACGGGTAGCTATAAGCGACTGGTGAGCGTCTCTTAATGCTGTTTCTGTAATTTTTATAGGTTTAGCCATAACAAAACTTCCTTTGCTTATGATAATGTTACAAGCGTTGCACCTGTATCAACGCTTTCACCTTTTTGTACATTGACTGTGGCAACTGTTCCGTCGCTTGGTGCTTTAATCTCATTTTCCATTTTCATGGCTTCCAAAACAACAAGAACTTCGCCGGATTTAACACTTTGACCTGCTGTTACATTAACAGAAAGAATCGTTCCCGGCATAGGAGCATTTACAGGTTTTGCATCTGCAGGAGCTGCAGCTTTTGCCGCAGAAGAAGGAGCCGCTTTAGCTGCCGGAGCCTGAAGTGGAGCTGATGCCTGAGAGGGAGCGGCACTTTCGCCGAGTTCTTCAACTTGTACATCATATACGTTACCGTTTACGGTAATTTTTAAATTTTTCATAAAGATTTTCCTTTCGTTGTTTAAGTAAAGTATTAATTTATTGTTGAATGCTTTTTAGGCAAAGTTGAAACACGCTTTGTAGAGAGAATATTAAGAGCAGACAAAATCTTAGCTCTAGCTTCACTGTAATCATATATGATATCGTCTACATATCCGTCCTCTGCTGCCTTTTGAGCAGTTAAGTTCTCTTTTATAAATTTTTGTGCATATTCTTCCTGCTGGTCTATAGGAAGCTTTGAAATGTTTTCATCAAGAATATATGCCGCCGCCTTAGGCGATACGGGAGAAACAACAGCTGCGTTCAAAGCATACACAAAATCGCAGGATGTTGAAGCTAATGCTATATATACCACACCGATTGCCTGACCGGTAATCAGCGATATCTTAGCGGTTGTTGCTTCTGTATAAGCTGAGGTTACCTTAACTGCCGCATTGACCGATTTAAACGAAGCACTATCAACAAAAGTTATCACGGGTATAGAAAACGCGTCACAAAAACGTACCATTTTACAGATTTTCTTTGCAGATTTACAATCTATTTCTTTACCGTTGGTATTTATAATTCCGACAGGCGCTCCACCGACTCTTCCAAACGCCGTACATACATTGCCAAAATCTTTATTAACCGATAAAATTGAATCTTCGTCGGCGATATACGAGCCTATGCAGTCGTCCGGTTTAGCCTCAAGAATTTCAAAAACCGGAGCGCAGTCCAAGTTGTTCGCTGGAAAATACGAAAGCACAGTTTTCGCTTTTTGTATACATTCCTCATCGCTGTCACATACAAAATTAGCTATTCCGTGCTCTGCATTAAACTGCGAGTCGTTATTAGAACCAACTGTGTCGACAGAGAACACAGCGTCTTTATTCATAATAATAAAATCTGCAGAAGCTGCTGTAATTGCCGAAGTTCCAAGACAGGTTCCTAAAACAACGGAAATTTGCGGTACCACGCCGGACAAAGATGAAGCGCTTTTTAAAATATCACCATACGCTGCAAGCAGTTCATACTTTTGATCTATTCTGCCTCCGTTGCTGTTATAAAAACCTACAATCGGCGCGCCGGTTTTCAAAGCTAAAGAATATAATTTTTTAATTTTTTCGGCCTGCGCTTTGCTCATTGCTCCGCCGCAAATATCAACGTTCTGTGCAAACGCATAAACCGTCATACCGTCTACTTCGCCGTAGCCCGTAACAGCCTCAGCAAAATCACTGCTGCCCTTTAAACGAGAATCAATCTCATTAAAACTACCATCATCAAAAAAAGATGTCAGTACATCAAGCGCAGATAATCGGTTTTCAATGCTCATAACTATTCCTCCTGAAATCTGGATATAATACAAATCCAAAATAAGTCATTTTATATTATATCTCAAATCATTTTAAAAAACAAGAATTAAACATAAAAAAGTGTGCAAAATCAATTTTTGCACACTTTTAAGTAAACACTGATTAGTTCGGATGTGCAAAATTTTTATCAGTTTGTTCAAACAAGTTTATCCGAATAAGCAGTTCTCATACTTAGGTATGGAATTAATTTTTAGGTAAAACGGCGAAAAAACTGCACCAAGCTGTGCATCCAAATATAATATGTAAATCAATCAGTGATTACTTAATAATTTCTGAAGATTTGTAGATACTTTATCATCATTTTCAATAAAACTGAATTGCTTTAAAGCAGCGAATAATTCTTTATTAGAACTTTCTATGTAATAACAAGAATGATTAATTCCATAAGATGCAAGCGAACGCAACAATGCGTCATATATAACATATGTTGAACCTATTTTATTTTTAGCTTCGCTGCCACTCGTATTTATGCTAAGCGCCTCTATATTTAAAACATAATCAGTTTTATAAAACGCTAAATAAGCTATAGCTTTATCATTTTCGCGACAAACTAAAACAGTATCACTGTTTTCAAATTTATCGGTTTTTTCAGGTAAAACTGTCAACATAATATCACCCATACTTTATGCAAATTTTGACGGATTTGGATCCGCTGATAGTTTTTTTACTTCATCTACAGTAAGATCTCGATATGAACCGGGTTTTAAGCCGCCTATCTTTACAGTTCCTATCGCCGTGCGCTTTAAACGCAAAACCTCAAGTCCAACCGCTTCACACATTTTTCTTATCTGTCGATTTCTGCCCTCGCGAATTACGACTTCTATAACTGCTCTGTCCTCTTCCCTCTTTATAACGCGAACCTGTGCAGGGAGGGTCTTTCTGCCGTCGATAATTACACCCTTTTTCAGTTTCAAGGACTGTTCTTCGATGATATTGGGCTTTACAGATACCCTATAAACCTTATTAACGTGCTTTTTCGGATGCATTATGTGATTTGCAAACTCTCCATCGTTTGTGAGTAACAGCATTCCCTCAGAGTCTTTGTCCAGTCTACCTATTGGATATACTCTTTCTTCAATATCTTTTATAAGATCCGCTACACATTTTCTGCCCTTTTCGTCGTTCATAGTAGTAAGTATTCCGCGCGGCTTATTAAGCATAATATAGCGGTATTTCGGCTTTGAGGCAGCTGTAACTCGACGAGAATTCACATAAACCTTATCGTTATAGGGATCCACCTTATCGCCTATTACGGCGATTTTACCGTTAACCTTAACCTTGCCCTTTTTTATTAACTCTTCACTTTTTCTGCGAGAAGCTACGCCACAGTCAGCAAGCAACTTCTGCAATCGTACTAATTTGTGTTCCAATGTAAAAATTCCTTTATTTTTTCAAAAATAGATTTTTGTTTCTTTTTAGGCATAATTTGATTTTCAGCTATCAAATCAACCTTTTTTATTATTTTTTCGTCTATTGAATATTCAATATAACCAATCACATCGCCTTCGTTTATACAAGGATAAACAAAAGTTGGTAAATAAACCTGAGTTGTTACCAGATTTGCCTGATTCTTAGCCACTACCATAGGCTCAGTATCGGACGGATAAAGTGTTAATGTGCTGTCTAAAGCACCAACTGTGTCGACGCAATATTTCTCTTTTGAAACATCTACACTTGTCAACAAATCAAAGCCGTAATCATACAACGACATATGATCTTTCCAGTCGTTCCCGTCATTTAACGTAGTGCATACAAGCGTAACTCCGTCTCGTCTTGCAGCAGTTACCAAACACCTGCCGGCCTTTTTTGTAAAACCGGTTTTGCCAGATATGCAATCATCATATAAAGAAAGCAGGCGGTTGTGATTTGGATACTTGACACTTTTATCCTTAGGTTCAATAAAATCTACCGTCATGCTTTTTTGAGAAGTTATCTCAGCAAAATCATCGTTTTTAAGCGCATTCGCTAACAAAACAGACATATCGTAAGCTGTAGAATAATGATTTTCGTCATCAAGTCCGTTTACAGTAGCAAAGCTCGTATTACTCATACCATAGTCTTTTGCACGCTCATTCATCAAATCAACAAACTTTTCTTCGCTTCCCGAAACAGCAATAGCCGCAGCTTTTGCGGCATCATTGCCCGACTGCATCATCATGCCTACCGCCAAATCATACAGCGTAACTTTTTCGCCCTCTTTGAGATACATAGAGCTCCCTTCGGCTATCATATCGGAGGTAAATTCAACAATCTTGTTGTCGCTCTTTGCATATTCCAACGCCAAAAGAGCAGACATAATCTTGGTAGTAGAAGCCATCGCCATCTTTTCATCTGCATTTTTAGAGGCAATAACTGTATTATTATCAGGACAATAAAGCACAAAAGCCTTTGCCGAGGTACTTACTGCGCTATTATCGCTTTCAACTTCACTGTCGCTGTTGTCGTTAACATCAATATTGTTTTCAGCAGCTACCTGTACAGGAAACAAAACAAGCGTCAACAAACAAAAAAATGTACAAATAACACGTTTCAAATATATCCCCCCGATATAAAATATTAAAACATCGGGGCGATTATTACATAAAACGATTACATATCAAAATCGCCTAAATCGTTATCGAGGTCGGATTTTTCTTCAGCCTTTTTATTTTTGTTAAAGAAAGAAGATATTTTATCAATTGTTTCTGGTACCATAGCGACAATTCTATCTGCCGCACCGTCATATTTTTCAACCGGCACAAACTTGACATTTCCTTTGGAAATAGATAAAAATCCAATCGGATTTATAGTAACTCCGGCTCCCGACCCGCCGCCAAAACACTCGCGGTTATCCTTTTTTGTCGGCAAATCCGATCCGCCGGACGCAAAGCCGTAGCTTACCTTTGACACTGGTATAACAGTAGTTCCGTCAGGGGTAGTGATCGGATCTCCGATAATTGAATTAACATCGACCATCTCTTTAATTTTTTTCATTGTAGTGTCCATAAGACCGTTAATCGGATGATCACTCATATCAACATCTCCTTTTATTTAAAGCATGATTTAAATAGAAATTTGAATCAAAATTTAAATTGAAAAATTTATGATTTTATTCTCAGCCACAGCAGTCTTATAGCAGCTAAGACCGCGTGGGAAACAACAAATATAATTCGTATGTGTGCATGTATATCGCATTTAACAGAAGTCTTTTTATCTTCATCAAAAAGCGGTTCGATTTTCACATTATAATCTTTAAAATCCGTAATACCATTTATTATATTGACAGAAGAATATATCGCTCCGCACAGCTCACCGTATTTTACAGCCGTGTCAGCGGCGTCGCTGCCTACAAACTGGATGTAAACATCAAATTTATGCACCACAAGATGTGAAAATATATTTTTTAACGTTGTCGCAGCAAGTTCTGCAACAGATAAAAACAGCGATATCAAACCGCTAAGACCCTTCTTCTCTTTTAGCTTTGAAAGATAAGAAGGCTTTTTTTCTTTTTTCTTTGATTTTTCTTCCTTCTCTTTTTTCTTTGAAGGTTCTTTTTTCTTTTCAGGTTTTTTCTTCTTTTGGGGCTTTTTTTGCGTTGGAACAAGCTGAATTTTTATAAATAATATTTTTAGCGTTAAAAACGGCTCTTCGGTATATGTGAAAAAAATTTCAACCTTTATCAGCAATATCAAAAAAAGAAAAGCCAGTATTCCGAGTATGATATAAAGAGCTGTCAAAATATCACCTCTGATCAGCTTTGTAATCTACTTCTTTATCTTCTTTCAAGTCATCGTTTATATCTGAGTTGGAGTTTGCCGGTGTGTTAATTGATAAATCTTGATTGTTGTCATCATTGACCAGTTGTTTATCTTCAAAAATAGATAACTGTTCATCTTTTGATTTCGGATCTTCCTTTTGTTTAGATTCAATTTCAGGAAGTTCGTCGATAGAAGAAATTGAAAAGCACCTAAGAAAATTTTCGGTAGTTCCATATAAAAGAGGTCTTCCCGGCAACTCTAATCGGCCCTTTTCTTCTATCAGATCTTTTGTCGTAAGGCTAGAGATAACGCCCGAACAATCTACTCCTCTAACCTGTTCTATGAAAGCTTTGGTAACAGGCTGATTGTATGCTACAACAGAGAGAACCTCCATAGCAGCCTGTGAAAGGGGAATATTTCGACGAAGATCCATAGCTTTTCTAACAAATTGAGCATACTCTTTAACAGAAACCATCTGATAGCTTTTATTAAGCTTTATAATAGTAATTCCCCTGTTTAATTTAGCGTATTCATCGATCAACTCATCTAAAAGGCTTTTTATTTTGCTTTCACTCAGTTCCAAGACTTGCGATAATCTAAAAATATCAACGCTGTCGCCTGCTGCAAACAAAATCGCCTCTATAGCTGATTTATATTGTTTTCCAGTCATCTTCTGTCACCTTCTATCATTCTAACAGTCGCATTATCTCCATCGCCTTCAATACGAACTCGTTTTCCTTTTACAAGATCGAGCACAGCTAAAAAGGTTGCGACCAACTCGCTTTTTTCGTTGCTTGCTAAAAACAGCTCTTTATAGGCGACTGTCTTGCCTTTCCAAAGTCTGCGCATAACGTGAATAATGCGCGAATTGACAGAAACCACCTTTTTAGCAACAATACCGTCAAACTCCTGCCTATCGGGAGGCAACTTCCGTTTCCCTCTGCCTACGGCGCTGACATAAGCCGCAGCAATTTCCATTGCTTCATGAATCCTGTTATATGTCAAGTCAAAATCTACTTTTGAAGGCGCTTTGCAAAATGTATCAAAATCATATTTAGTAGACAATATTTTTGCAATTTCTTTACATTGCTGGTATTCAATAAGCTGACCGGTAAGTTCTTTTTTGAGCTCTTCTGCCTCTTCTTTATATTTTGGCAGCAGCATAACTGACTTGATGTATACAAGACGCGATGCCATTTCCAAAAATTCAGAAGAAATGTCCATCTCATTTTCTCTCATCAAATTGATTTGTTCCATATACTGCTTCAATAGTTCCGTTATAGAAATATCATAAATATCAATTTTATTTTTTATAATAAGCGTAAGTAACAAATCAAGAGGGCCGTTAAAAACTTCAAAGTGATAAACGAATTTTGTTTCATTATCATCAGCCTTATTATCAGAAAGCAAAGATGGCTGAATATTCAATTTTTCTTCCATAATTGCCTCCTGCAAATAAAATATAATATATACAAAAACAAAGCTGGATTTGAAATTTTACGTTAGCTATGACAATATAAATTTTTGCTGTTTTCCAAACAATGCGCTATCAATAATTCATAGGTCTTACCTTAAAAAAATGAAAACGGCAATCCGGAAAACCACATAATAAATTTGTATAAATTATTTTGCAAAAATCCAAGCGGAACGGACAAAATTTTAAACCACAAAAGAGCAATCAAAGCAATAGAAAAAATCTGCTGATAACGATAGAAAAAATATACGGCTTTGTCCGGTAAAAACGCAAACAAAATTTTACTTCCGTCCAGCGGAGGTATCGGAATAAGGTTAAATACCGCAAGTCCTGCGTTTACACTGACATAAAATTGAAAGAAAAGCAAAATATAGGTTCCTATTGTATTTGTAAACAAAAATGCAGGCGCAAATTTATATAATGCATTTAAAATCAATCCTCCGGCAATTGCCGCAACAATATTAGCAACAGGTCCCATAAGCGCAGTTATTGCCATACCGACTTTGGGGTTTTTAAAGTTTCTCGGATTAATAGGCACAGGCTTTGCCCATCCAAAGCCAAACAAAAGCAGCGCCAAAGCTCCGAACGGATCAATATGCGACAGCGGATTCAAAGTCAAACGTCCGCGATATTTTACAGAAGTATCTCCAAGCTTATATGCAGTAAACGCATGCGCCCATTCGTGAAAAGGCAATACAAGAAAAACAATCAACAATATAGCCAGCACTTCTATCATCGCAGAATACAAATCAAGTTGTCCTCTTAAAAGTGAAAAAAGCATAAATGCCTCCAAATCTATAAATTTATTATCATAAAAACATAAAATTTTCCATAATATTATAATCTAGATTATTATACAATAAACATTATAAAAATACAAGGTTAAAAGTTGCGTTACAATAATTTTAAAAAAACTATTGCAATTTAATACTTTTTCTGTTATTATAAACGAGTTAATGTATGATTAAATTAAATCTAAGGAGGTGTACAAGCATGGCAAAATGTGATTTTTGCGGCAAAGATGTAAAATTCGGCATCAAAGTCTCTCACTCACACAGACGTTCCAACAGAACTTTTAAGCCTAACGTTCAGAGAGTTAAGGCTATTGTAGACGGCTCTCCAAAACGAGTTCACGCTTGCACCCGTTGCTTACGTTCAGGTAAGGTTACACGAGTTGTTTGATGAACAAAACAAATCATAACTTCCCATTTTGGGTGGTTTATGTGAAGATGAAAAAACTTGGTAATAACCCGCGCTTCAAAGCGCGGGTTTTCACTTTATGCTTATACTCGTTCATTAAATATTCTGACAAAAATAAAATTTTAAACAGGCGATTTACAATGTGGTATACAATAAAATTTTTTATTAAGCAATCCATTTGGATTATTTTATACAGTTCTATACTTATCTTGTTTTTGTTTCATTTAGATTATAGAGTAGGATTGCCGAATTGGTTAACCATAATTTTAGGGATTGTTATATTTATAGTTTTATTATATATAAATTTCACCCTGAATTTCAATTTATACAATCCTTTGTGTACATATCAATTAGAAGCAAAAGTTATTGATAAAAGACCTATATTCAACGGTTTTGACAACACTCCTTCATTTGAACAATATACATATTTATATGTGATAGAATATAAGTACAGAAACAAAAAACGCAAAAAATCCATTATGATTATGCACGATGATATTACATTTGAACATTCAAAGGTAGCTATAAAAATCAACAAGCTGTTTCCTAAAATGGTACATATAATGAAAAAAAAATAAAAAACCTGCGGCATCAGGTGTACACAAACACAAGCCGCAGGGATTTTTATTATATTTTTCAATTATGACAACATTTCTTTAACGATATTTTCTACGCTGTTTATCGCTTCATCGACTTTTGAAAGATCTTTGCCTCCTGCCATAGCAGAATCGGGTTTTCCGCCACCGTTACCGCCGGCTATAACCGCTACCTGTTTTACAATGTTTCCGGCTTTTAGTCCTTTAGCTATAGCTTCTTTAGAACAACAGCAGCAGAAAGTGAGCTTACCTTCATTAACACCGGCTAAAACGACAACGCAGTCAGGTTCCGTATCCATAACCTTTTCACACATTTTTCTAAGCATGTCAGGAGTTGTATTCTCAAATTTCTTCGAAACGACTTTGGTGGTTTCGATAGCTTTTGCGTTATTTACAACAGATTTTATCTGCTCCTGAGCAAGCTTTTCCTGAAGCTCTAAAATCATTCTGTCTTTTTCTTTCATTTCCATAGATATTCGCTGAGCGCCAACAGCTATTTCCTTAATATTATTAATACGCAAAGCCTGACCGGCATTAACTATAGCCTGAATAACCTTATTAAGATATTTTAATACTCCAAAGCCTGTCACAGCCTCAATGCGTCTGACTCCTGCCGCTACAGATCCCTCTTGTTTTATTTTAAACAAACCGAGTTTTGATGTATTATTCACATGAGTTCCACCGCAGAATTCTTTTGAAAAATCACCCATTGTGACTACTCTGACAGTATCTCCGTATTTTTCTCCGAACAGAGCAGTTGCACCGGATTTTTTAGCCTCTTCAATCGGCATAACTTCGGTAGTTACCGCAAGTGATTCCAAGATTTTTTCATTTACTAACTTTTCAGTTTTAATAAGTTCTTCAGCACTCATAGCAGAAAAATGAGTAAAGTCAAAACGTACATAGTCATCACACACAAACTGGCCTGCCTGCTGAACGTGAGAGCCCAAAACTTCTTTTAACGCAGCCTGGAGCAAGTGTGCAGCAGTATGATTGCGCATAATGCTCTCGCGGCGGTCCGAATCAATTGAGCACCGAGCGGTATCACCCACTTTTAAAGTGCCGCCGGTAACAACACAAGCGTGTAAGAACACATCATTGTTTTTGGTAACGCTGTCCACATCAACGCTGCATCCGCCAACCTCAACAACTCCGGTATCGCTGACCTGCCCGCCTGATTCTGCATAAAACGGAGTTTTATCAAGTACCAAAACAATATTATCTCCCTCTTGGGCAGTATCAACGCGTTCTCCTTCTTTTATAACAGCTAAAATTTTTGAAGAAGTTTTATAATCCGTATAACCAACAAAATCAGTGGCTGCAATATCAGATAAATCTGTTATATTGCTAATCCATGCATCTGCGCCTGCATTTTTACGGGCTGCACGCGAGCGTTTCTTTTGAATTTTCATAAGTTCATGGAAACGTTCAATATTTACTTTCATTCCGTGTTCAGACAAAATCTCTTTAGTAAGATCTATCGGAAAGCCATAAGTATCATTGAGTTTAAAGGCGTCTTCACCGCTTAATTCCATTATAGATTTATTATATTCTATTGAGATATTTGTTATAAAAGCTTGAGGAAGCTTTTTTATATGAATTTTTACACATTGTTTTATACAATCATTAATAGCTTTAAAAAATCTTGCTTTGCATTTTTTTAATATACTATCTATATGAAGTTTTCTTGTGTATTTTACATCTAAAGTTTTTCTTAAAGATGTAAATAATCCTTGGAATGAAAGCATTTCTATATCTTTTATATGCCCTAAGCCTAAATCATCATTTATTAAAAATTTTTGTGATATTATGGTTTCCATGTTGGAAAGTTAATTATTATTTTTTGGATTTGGTGAAAATTAGAATATTTTAAATAATTTATTATATTTATTTTAATTTTTTTTTATTCTTTTATCTTACTGAAAAATTTAATCCAATTATAGTAAATTTAAGTAAAAATACCGGAGAATATTTATTTAGATGGTTTTGGTTCGCAGAAAAAACTTTTAAATTCTTTACTTTAATGTTAATTGTAATAATTTTAAATATAATTATATATATGATTTATTTAGAAATTATGGCACTTAATTTTTTAGGTTTAAATAAAAATTTTACTAGGGAAATTGAAGAAAGAGCAGAAAGAGAAACTAAAAATTTAATAAATGATTCTGTTGTTAGAGGCATTTCTGATTGTGGGGTTGAATAATTATTTTATTTAATTATTAAAAATACAATTAAACCAAAAGTTCATAATAAATAATTGTTGATTTTCATTTTTTTAAAAATAATATATAAATTAAAATTATTTA
>DEKP01000037.1 GCA_002353935.1 Ruminococcaceae bacterium UBA2719
GCCAGATAAGATAGGTGTGTTTTCGATAAAAATTCATATATGCACCCTTTCTGCGGTGGAATTTAAACTATAATGGAATTCTTCAATTACTGCTGTAGAAGCAAACTCTATATTACTCATTGTGTTTTTGATATCATCTGTCTTGCTTTTCAATAAAAATCGGTTTACTTTCGTCGTCTTCCTTAAAATTCCGGCTGTCAATTCTGATGAATGCGCTTCCGGTTTTTGCGTGCAAATACGGTATGATATCCGGATCATAATTACAAATCGTGTTAAGCGCAAAAATGCTATGAGGATTCGGATCACTCATATATTTATCATCCTCGTTGCCTGCCATAAAGCGCCAACCGCTGTCGGGATATTCGGACATAGGATTTTCCCGCACCATATATCCTACTTTGTAGCCTTCTACTGTGATTTTATCTGAAGCGATACACCCTTCTCCGTTTGGCTCGTTCCATTCGATTAAGTTGTTTACTTTTATAGGTATAAATTTCTTCTTTTTCTGTTTCATTCCATCTCACCACTCCTAAAAGCCCCGTAAAGTAAAATGCTTTACAGATTATATCAATATAATTCAATTTTGTCAATACAAACTTTTCTATAAACTAAAAACCGCTCACAAAGCGCAAGCAGTTTTTAGTTTGATATTTATTTTATTTATTCTTTTTTGCTCTTTTTTGGAGCATAAGCTCTACCGAATCGGGATCTCCGTATGTAAAATCCTCATACATAGAGGAAAAATCAAGATTTATCATACGCTGATTAATCTTTTTAATTCTGGCGATTCCTTCGGCGTTTTCTTTAGGGAGATTGCCAAGCAAAATCCAGTCTATAACACGGTCGGTTGCCTTAGAATCTATCCTGTCAAAGTGATATTTTACATAAGGCGCTATTTTTTCAAATTCAAAATCTTTTTCTCTTAAAGCTTTCATAACTTCATCAAAGGTATAGCAGATTTTTCCGGGAGCGTTTTCTCTAAACTTTCTATGAAAGCCTCTGGTATACGCATACTGATATTCATCAAACGCATAGAACAAAGCAGGCTTATTCATTATAGAATATTCAAAAATACCTGATGAGTAATCCGATATAAGCAAATCGGTAATATAAAACAAATCGTTGATATCAGGATAATCGCCTACATCTACAAATATGTCTTGCATTTCATCTTCAATCGGAACACCTTCAGCTACCCAAGGGTGCATTTTAAACAACACGACGTACTCGTCTTTACAAAAATCATAAAGCTCTTTAAAATCAACCTTTTCATATGGATAATATGCAAGCGCTTTATTGTTTCCCCTATAAGTCGGCGCGAACAAAATAACCTTTTTGCCCTTGCACATCGGATAAAGCTCATACAATTTTTCAACTACTTCTTCTTTATGCTTAGGATCTACATATTCGTCCATTCTGGGCATTCCCGTTGGTAGAATCTGTTCTTCGTTTATACCAAACTGATCTGAAAAGAAATATGAAATATTTTTACTAGGCGATATACAATAGTCATATTGTCTGTGACAGCAAAACGGAGCCGGAGAACCCTGATGACCCCATCTGACATATCCAACTGACTTGTAGCCAGCTCCGGCATGCCAAAGCTGAGAAAGCACCGTACCTTTAGAAAGCGTGAGCCAGTCAAGCACAGGGCAATGGTCATCTATAAAGATAAAATCCGCTTTTGCTAATTTTTTAATAACACCGATCCAACTTATCAGCGAATGTTTCTCTGCTCCGGAACGAAAAGATTTCTTTATTTTATATTCTTTATCGAGTCCGCGTTCATACAAACGGTCATAAACCGCCTTAAGATTGAATTTCATCAGTTCATTTTGCTCGCTCATAATAAGAACGTTTTTTATCTTAGCATTTGACTTATGAAATTTTCTGAATATACTATAAGTGATATTCATTGATTTTCTAAAATATCTTCGACATCTGGATTTAAATCCTCTGCATTTTCTTTCAATAAAGTTGAGTTTCAGTCCATCTGAGTTGTCAAATTTTCTGTATCCTTTACGATCGGTATTTACAACGCGCATAATAGGATAAAATCCGTCGTCTCGCTCAGCTAAAAAGAAAGCTACACAAAACGCAACCGATCCGCCACCATGCAGAAAAAACTTTGATTTTTTGTGCACAGTGCGCGCAAGCTCTTCGCTTACAGTACAAACTGCCATAATATCATCTTTTTGACACACTACAAGAGTGTAAGAGCCCTCTGAAAGGCACAAGCAATAACCGGGATTTGTAATATTAACACTGAGATGATATATATTGCCGTCAACGCTCTCTATTTTAGGAGCAGCATTAGCGTTAAAGAAAGCAGATACAAAGTAAAATTCAAGAGGCGCCTTTTTGTCAACCTTCATCCCATCCGTGCTATTAAAATCAACTTCTACCACGAGATGCAAAAAAAAGCGTTCCCATTCAATGCTTATAATGTTAGCAGACAAAAGATGCTCATTAAGTCTATTATTCATTGCAATTGTTTCAGTTTTTTCAAATTGTTGCGCAAACATAAGCTTACCCATTCTCCCTAAATATTTAATAGAAATTTTTGCTGATTTTTACTTATGATAGTATTTGCATATTATTATCAGATTTATTAAAATAAAAGCAAAATTCCTATCTCTTCACCAATAATTATAATTTATCAACAAATCCCCATTGTATTAAAAATATATCACAGGCAATAAATTCTGTCAAATTAGCTCACAAAAAGATATATTGTTGCAAATAATACAAAAAACAAATAAAAAAAATTTGAAAAATTGTTTGATTTTTTCAAAAAATTGTGTTATATTAACTGTAGAAAGCCATAATATTTATTTTTAAGAGCTATTTTAAAATTTATAATGTATAATTTATTTGAAAATTCTTTTACATTGCCTTATAATTTTTTGGAGTGATTATGGAACAAATTATTAATATTGACCGCATGGAGCACGCTGTTACACTGTTCGGCAGTTTTGATCAAAACATAAAGCTTATAGAAGACGAATTTTCTGTTCGTGTACATGCAAGGGACAGCGAACTCAAAGTTGCTGGAGAAGCAGAAAATGTATTAAAAGCTACAAAGGTTATCGATAGCCTTTTGACATTGATAAACAAAGGTGAACAACTTTCAGACCAAAATATCCGCTACTGCATATCTCTTGTAAATGAAGGCAGTACTGATAAAATAGAAAGCATAACAGGTGATTGTATATGTATCACTTCAAAAGGAAAACCTATAAAGCCAAAAACTCTTGGACAAAAACGCTATTGCAAAGCTATTGAGAATAATACCATAACAATTGCTATAGGTCCCGCAGGAACCGGAAAAACGTATTTAGCAGTTGCACAGGCAGTCACGGCTTTTAGAGCTAAAGACGTCAATAGAATAATACTGACCCGTCCGGCTGTTGAAGCCGGTGAAAAACTGGGTTTCCTTCCGGGTGATATGCAAAGCAAGGTCGACCCTTATCTAAGACCTTTGTATGATGCGCTTTTTGATATGCTGGGTGCTGAAACTTATCAAAAATATCTGGAGCGAGGAAATATCGAAGTTGCTCCTCTGGCCTATATGCGCGGAAGAACTCTAGACGAGTCGTTTATAATACTCGATGAAGCTCAGAATACCACAAATGAGCAGATGAAAATGTTTTTAACAAGATTAGGCGCAAATTCTAAAATGGTAATCACAGGCGATATAACGCAGATAGATTTGCCGCACGGAACAAGAAGCGGACTCAAAGATGCTGTTAGAATACTGAAAAACATCAAGGATATAGAGTGCCTTTCATTCTCCGAAAAAGACGTTGTGCGCCATAAGCTTGTACAAGATATTATTAAAGCTTATGATAAAGCTTATGAAAAAAGCAGGGAGGTAAAGAAAAATGACAAATAACAAGATCAGAGTAATTATCACTAATTCGCAGAAAAAAGTTCAGATTCCCACAGGATTGAGAATGCTTGTAAGAAGAACCTGCATTGCCGTACTCAGAATGGAAAAATTTGAAGGTCCAGCCGAAATAAGTGTCACATTTGTTGACAATGATCAAATAAAAGAGCTAAACGCCCAATATCGCGAAAAAGATTTTGCAACAGACGTTTTATCTTTTCCTATGGGCAATGACGGCATATATGATACAGATCCTAAAACCGGTGCAAAAATTTTGGGAGACGTTGTTATCTCAATGGAAAAGGCTCAAGAACAGGCAATTCTCTACGGTCACACCATCCAGCGTGAAGTTGCCTATCTAACTGCTCACAGCGTACTTCATCTTCTGGGCTACGATCACATGAAAAATCTTGACAAGGTTCGCATGCGTGAAAAAGAAGACATAGTTATGGAGCAGTTAGGACTTGAAGTAAATACAACTTACATAGAATAATAAGCTTCCCCGCCGCACAGGCGGGGATCTATCCAAAACGAATTTATAATATTGCCTTATCTAAGGCATATAAATCAAACCTAAATAGGCAATTAAGAAAAAAGATAAATCAAAAACGACAGAACAAAAACGTATGAAAAAACAGATAAAAAGTTTCCGCTACGCTTTCCGTGGTATTTTATACACTGTACTTCACGAGGGGCATTTCAGATTTCATTTGGTCGCAGCAGCTTTTGTTGTATTTTTTGCGGTTAAATTTTACAATCTTGATAAAGCCGGCTGGTGCGCACTTATGCTAACTATAGCTTTGGTTATTTCTCTCGAATGTGTCAACACCGCTATAGAACGCGCATGCAATAAAATAACAGAAGAATATGATAAAACCATAATGATAGCAAAAGATGTGTCCGCTGCAGGCGTGCTTGTAGCGGCGATTTTTGCCGTAGCTGTCGCAGTATTTTTATTTTGGGATATCAAAATTTTTACCGATATCTTTAATTATTATAAAACTCATATATTAAACTTCATTTTGTTACTTATAGCAGCGATTATATCAATACTTTTTATCACACTGTTTAAATCAAAGGAGAAAAATTAAGGACACTTTATGAATAAAAATGGAAAATCTGCGTTTGTTACTATTGTTGGCAAACCAAATGTAGGAAAATCTTCATTGTTAAATAAAATATTAGGACAAAAAATCGCCATCGTTTCTAACAAACCCCAGACCACTCGAACACGTATTATGGGAATATATACTCAGGGTGAATATCAGCTGGTTTTTATTGATACTCCCGGTTTTCACAAGCCAAAAACCGAACTTGGAAAATATATGGTAAAGTCGATAAATGAATCAGTAAACGGCGGCGATGTTTGTGTTTTTGTAACCGAAGCCAATGAAAAAATTTCAAAAGGAGAGCTTGCGCTCTTAGAAAAACTAAAGGCTTCTGATTTACCGGTAATTTTGGTTATCAATAAAATAGACATGCTCAAAGACAAAGAAGATCTTTTGGAAATAATCCTTGAATATTCCTCCTTGTATAATTTTTCGGCGGTAGTACCAACAAGCGCTGAAAACGGTCACGGAATAAGTGATCTTTTAGACGAACTTAAAACACACTGCATAGAAGGCGGTCATTTCTTTAACGACGATGAAATTACCGATCAGCCCGAAAAGGTGCTCGCCGGCGAGATAATAAGAGAAAAGATTTTGCGCCTTTGCGACAAAGAAATTCCCCACGGAACCGCTGTAGTAATTGAGAATATGAAACAAAGAAAAACAAATCCGAACATTCTCGATATTGACGCTACAATCTACTGTGAAAAAGCCTCACACAAGGGTATCATAATAGGTAAAGGCGGCTCTATGCTAAAAAAAATCTCCTCATATTCAAGACAGGATATGGAGAGGTTCTTTGAATGCAAAGTCAATTTGCAAACTTGGGTAAAGGTTAAAGAAGACTGGCGTAACCGAGCGTCACTTCTTACAAACTTCGGTTACGATAAACATAATTTTGATTAATTTGTAGATCTATATTTTACATTAAGACAAAATGTAAAACAAAAAGCTAGTTGCTTATTGTAAAATAACGCTACAGAAACTTTTTTAAGCATTTTATCACTAATCATTTGAATAAATTTGACAAATATTTCATTGCAATTTACAATTTTTGGCTTCTACATTTTTCACGCTATATTACCTTTAACTTTCGGTATAATTATATTAAGAAACTTACCGAAAGGCTGATATATATGACTAATGAACATGACGCGTGGACCTCGTTTTTTCAAACAGGAAGTGTGCTCGACTATTTGCAGTACAAATCTATACAAAAAGCAAAAGAAGCCGCCTATAACGCAAACAAATCAAACTCAGAGGTAAAAGATGAAGTTTTCGACAACGGGACTGATACTAAAGCAACAGAATATAGGTGAACAAGACAGACTTGTTACAGTTTTGAGCGAAAACGGAGTATTGCGCGCATTTGTGCGCAGAGCTAAAAATATAAAAAGCCCCAAATGCGCGAGCACGGGGCTTTTGTGCTATTCAAAACTTCTTATATCAGAGCACAGAGACTCATACAACATAAACGAAGCTGAGTCTATCGAAATGTTTATAGGACTGAGAAACAGCGTGGAAAACACCTCGCTTGCACAGTATTTTTGCGAATTATGCATTCATCTTTGCCCCAAAGAGAGCGAATCAAAAGAATTTTTGCGCCTTATGCTCAACTCTTTATATCTGCTTTCTAAAAGCAAAAAAGATCCCCTGCTCATAAAATTTTGCTTTGAAATGCGACTTATAAGCATGTGCGGATATATGCCCGATCTTGTAATGTGTGACATATGCGGAGAATATGAAAACGAGCAAATGTTATTCGTTCCTAAGACAGGAAAATTATACTGCAAAAGCTGTGCGGACCGCGCCTCCATATCAGGAGTTGCACTAAACAAAAGTGGGGTGCTTGCACTAAGACATGCGGTTTACTCTGACTTTGAAAAGCTCTTTTCATTTGAAGTATCAAACGAGCTTTTATCCACATTAAATTTTATCAGCGAAAACTACATAACATTAATAACTGAAAGGACATTTCAAACACTTCAATTTTATAAAGATATAACAAAAGATATAACAGAAGGAAACTAATATGAACAGGCATTTTAAATCTCTTGAACTTGACAAAGTTTTAATCCTGCTGTCAAAAGAAACAGCTTTACAAGAAGCGGCTCAAAAGGCTTTAAATCTTGAGCCTCAAACAGATATATCTAAGGTAGAAAAACTGATAAACGAAACCTCTGACGCTCATATGCTTATCGGCCGCTTTGGCGCACCGTCTTTCGGCGGAGTTTCAAACGTCACAAACGCACTTAGAAGAGCCGACGCCGGCGGTTGTCTTAACAACAGCGAGCTTTTAAGCATAGCGGCTGTACTCAATGTTATAAAGGGAGTAAAAGACTGGCGAAAAAAAAGCGCTTCGGTAGAAAGCTCTCTCGACAGATTTTTTTCCTCGCTGTATATCAACCCTAATTTACACGATAAAATAATCGACTGCATAATAAGCGAGGACGAGCTCTCGGATAACGCCTCCCCCGCTCTTTTTGACATAAGAAGAAAAGAACGGGTAATGTCGTCAAAGGCCAGAGAAATTCTCGACAAAATAGTCCGCTCCTCTACATATCAAAAATATCTTCAGGATGCAATTGTAACGCAACGTGACGGAAGATTTGTTGTTCCGGTAAAAAGCGAATGCCGATCACAGATAGCAGGCCTTGTGCATGACACTTCGTCATCTGGTTCTACAGTATTTATAGAACCTATGGGCGTAGTAAAAGCCAATAATGATATAAAAGTTTTAAAAGGAAAAGAAGAAGCTGAGATAGAACGCATTTTGTTTGAGCTTTCATCCATGTGCGCATCTTGCGCCGATGAAATTATAAACAGCTACAACTGCCTTGTAGAGTTAAATCTGATTTTTGCCAAAGCTCACCTTGCCTACAAAATGAAAGCCGCTTTGCCTAAAATTAACAATAAGGGTATTATCGATTTAAAGGCCGCACGCCACCCTCTTATAGATCCAAAACAAGTGGTACCTACTGATGTTAATCTAGGTAAAAATTTTGATACTCTTGTAATAACCGGACCTAACACCGGAGGCAAAACCGTTACGCTGAAAACTATAGGTCTTTTAACTCTGATGACAATGTGCGGACTTATGATTCCTGCCTGTGAATCTTCTGAAATCTCTATATTCAACCGTATTTTGGTTGATATAGGCGACGAGCAAAGTATCGAGCAATCGCTGTCAACCTTTTCTGCTCACATTACAAATATTATTCAAATATTAAAACTCACAAATTCCTCTACTCTGGCTTTGATAGATGAGCTAGGAGCAGGCACCGATCCGGTAGAAGGCGCGGCTCTTGCGGTAGCTATTCTTGAAGATCTAAGACAAAAAGGCGCAAAAATCGCTGCTACCACCCACTATGCAGAATTAAAAGAATATGCGCTCAAAACTGCAGGAGTAGAAAACGGCTGCTGCGAGTTTGACGTAAAAACGCTTCGCCCTACTTACAAGTTATTAATCGGAGTTCCCGGAAAAAGTAACGCATTTGCGATATCTTTGCGCCTTGGAATGAATGAAAGTATCGTAAACAGAGCAAAGGAGCTGGTTTCCTCCGAAAGCAGGCAATTTGAAAACGTTGTAGAAAATTTGGAAATCAGCCGTCAAAATCTTGACGAAGAGCTAAAGAAAGCTAAAGCCTTAACGATAGATATTCAAAACAAGAAAAAGCAGGCAGAAGAAGAGCTTGAAAAAGCAAGGATTGCAGCTGCAAAAGAGATAGAATCAGCTCAAAAACAAGCGCAGCTTTTAACAACCAAAACACTGGCTCAGGCCGACGCCATTATAAGCGAGCTTGAAAAAGCTCAAAAGCAGCAAAAAATGAGCGCAGAAGACAAGGCAAAATTCAGAAAAGATATTAAGTCATTGGAAGAAGCCGCCGATCCTATCAGCAAAAAAGAAGCCTCCTCCTATACCCTGCCCCGCCCACTTAAAGTTGGAGATAATGTTTTGATTTTTGATATTGATAAAAAAGCTCAGGTGCTTGAAAAGCCCGAAAACAACACAGTTCTTGTTCAGGCAGGAATAATCAAAACCCGAGTTCCAATCTCAAATCTTCGTCTGCTTGAGCAAAAAAATATAACCACTTCAAAGCGAAGAGAACGCACCGTTACAAAGGATATTTCGTCAATCTCAAAAAACGAGATTGACGTTCGCGGCGAAACAGCTATCGACGCCATTATGATAGTTGACAGCGCGATAGACACTTGCGTATTAACAAACACTCATATTCTTACCGTTATCCACGGAAAAGGCACGGGAGTTCTGCGTAATGAAATCCAAAAGCACCTAAAAAAACACAAATCTGTAAAATCATTCAGATTGGGTACTTTTGGCGAAGGTGATAGCGGAGTTACAATCATAGAAATAAAATAATTTTAAAAAACATATAGCTAAATCCGACCTCTAAAAAGGTCGGATTTAGCTATTATAAAAAATATTTTAATAACCCCATCTGTCAAAAAAGCGGACTTCTCCATATGTCAAAATTAAATTTTGACTTTCGTGAAAAGCACTTTGTACCAGATTCGGGTTATACATGTACATTATTCTATGCTGAACCGCATCATGATTTTGATCAAAAATATAATTTACCGCATCAATACAATCTTGTGAAGGCTCAATGCTGGTGCTCCCTGTGTAGTGACAATTTTTAATCACAGATGCAACCGTAGGATATCCGTCAAAACACATAGCGTCTTTAACCGCCTGGGCTATAAGCGAAGCTCCGATAAAACCTCCGGAGCCATATTCTCCCATACATAAACGTTCAAGAAGATCTCTGTCTTCGTCAGTAAGCGTTACTTGAGCACATTCATAAGTATAATCTGGATTATCAATAGCAACTATGTATCCCAAAGCCCATTGAGCATTATAATCCGCAGGATACTCCGGCGGAATTTCTGTAGCAAAAACAATGCTGTTTTCTTGCGTCTCTTCTTCAGTTTGCTCCTCTGTTTTTTTCTCTTTTGTTGTATTTTCTTTCGTTTCCTCTTTTGTTTCTTCTTCCGTTACTTCTGTCATTTGCGTTGGCTGTGATGTTGGAAGAAACGACGGATTAATATTATAATTTTCCGGTTTTTCTTCCCGACTTTTAGATGACATATTTAACACTACAACCTGTGCTGTTATAAGTCCTACCATTATAATTATCAGTACAATCAAAAATGCTTTCTTTTTTCCTTTAATTAACTTTTTATTCAACAAAACACACCTTTATATTATTTTAAATCTCTTAAAGCATACAGAAAATATAACTCAAAATTTCTTAATCAACTAAATTCACAAACCAAAACTTAAAAGCAATAACTATCAATCCTTAACTGTAGATTGCAATTGTTTATTCTTTTCCGGGATTGAAAATGCTACGTTGATACTGTGATCTCCGACCCTTTCGATATCGACAAGCATATTTAAAAATACTGTTCCGGACTCTCCGTTGCAGGTTCCGTTATTCATACGCTTTATATGCGATATCTTATATGCATCTTTACAGTCATCTATGTCATCCTCAACCTTGATGATTTCTTCAATTTGCATAGGAGAAGCAGTCTGTGAGTTAAACATATTAAAGCTTAGCTCAATCAGCCTTTGACATTTATCACATATGTCGTGCATATCCCTAGTCGCCTGATCCGAAAACTTCAGGTTATCTTCTATAACCGTTCTTGCAAACTCTGCGATATTCTCAGCGTGATCACCAATTCTCTCCAAATCCTGAATAGCCGAATACATAGCCGCAACAACCTGTCGGTCATGGTCCTCTATATCAAGACCGTTGATTTTGACTATATAATCTGTTATAGCCTTAACCAAATAATCTATTACCTTTTCGCGCTCTAAAACCTTGTCGATAGATTCCTTGTCCCTGTCAAAAAAGGCAATCAATGAACGGTTAAAGTTCTTTTTTACAAGATTAGACAGCCTCTCGACCTCTTTTTCTACCTGCAATACAGCCATAGGCGGAGTTTTTAAGATACGGTTGTCGATAAACTCAGGCGACATCTTGTCCTTTTCAGGATCCTCTTTATAGGGCAGGATCTTTTGAGACAGCTTAACCATAAAGCCTGAAAATGGCATCAATACCACCATATTTACTACGTTAAACCAAATATGAGACGCCGAAATTTGTGCACTGACGTTGCCTGAAAACATGTTTTCAATAACATTTGACACAGGTAAAATCATAGTAAGCGGAACCAACAGTACGGCACCGAAAAGGGTAATAATAAAATTCAAAATTGCAACCTGTTTAGCGTTTCTTTTAGCGCCAACTGCAGACAAAAACGCCGGCATACAAGCTCCGATATTCATACCGTAGACAATAAAAATCGCCTGATGAACATCTATAGCTCCCGCTGCACCCAACGCCATCAAAATACCAACCGATGCAGACGAGCTCTGAATAATTGCGGTTATAACCGTGCCGAATAAAAGTCCCAGCCAAGGCGAGTTAATACTAGTTAAAATATTGTCAATAAGTCCATGTTGGTTTAACTCTTTGAGTCCGCCCGACATAACGGTCATCCCATAAAAAAGTATACCGAAGCCCGCTAAAATCTGACCGTAATACTTATAATTATTTTTCTTAGAGAACATTATAACAATAACGCCTAAGAAAATAAACAGAGGAACAATCGATCCCATATCAAACGACAGCAAAACGCTTGTCATACAGGTACCTATTTTACTGCCGAATAAAATACCGACCGTTTGACCAAGCTCCATAAGTCCTGCGTTTGTAAATCCGACCACCATAGCCGCTGTTGCCGACGAACTTTGTATAATTGCAGTAACTACAAGTCCGACAAGCATCCCAAGATATTTATTGCTGGTAATCTTTTCGAGCATATGTCTTAGCTTTGAACCGGCGGCAAGCTCTAAGCCCTCGCCCATGTATTTCATTCCTAAGAAAAACAAACCGAGTCCGCCAAGAACCGCAAACAGACTGTAAATATTCATACCAAACTCATCCCTTAAACAAGTATTGCATATTTTTTGAACATTAAAAAGTAGTGATTGACTAAATCAACATTAATTTAGTGTTATGATTAATCCAAACTACCCTATATTAATAATAGCCTATTAATCATATAATGAATTTCTTTCAAAGAAAAAAGCACAAAATCGTCGAAGTGTACAATTAATAACCATTTTGTGCTCATTTATATTTATATTTTATAAAGTCATAAAGTTGAATAGTATAATTTTATCATATTACCTAGCGTCATGTCCTGAGTCCAAAGGCTTTGGCGTTACATAAACGGTTTTGTAGTTTACATATATAACCTTTCCCGGTTTTGAATTTTGAGGTTTTGATACATACTTAACATAGGTATAATCGACCGGTACGTTAGATGAATTTTTTGCCTTGCTGTGATATGCTGCTACACGCGCCGCTTCTACAATAGCTTTTTCTGAAAGCTCTTTATTATCAGTCTGAACTATCGTATGAGAACCGGGAATATCCTTTGTATGAAACCACATATCGTTTTTTTTAGCGGTTTTAAGAGTTAAAGCGTCATTTTGTCTGTTATTTCTGCCGACAAAAATCTTAAAACCGTCACTCGTAGTATATTCAAACGGCGGCAAACTTATACTTTTTTGCTTTAGACCCCTTTGCGCCTTAATATAGCCCTGATCTAAAAGCTCCTGTCTGATAGCCAAAAGCTCTTTTTCATACTCCGCACGTGAAAGTAAATCCAATTCGCTCTCTAAGTATACAAGCTCTTCATTTGCTTTCTTTAGCTGATCTGTCAACATTTGTTCCCTAACTTTAGCCTTATTATACTGCTTGTAAAAACGCTGTGCGTTTTGAGCCGGAGTTATAGCAGGATTAAGCTCTATAGTTATTTTCTCGCCTTTATCTGAATAAAAATTTTCAACTGTAATGGATTTTGCTCCCTTAGCAATTTTATACAAATTTGCCTGTAACAAATCTCCTTTTTGACGAAGCAGCTCTCTGTCAGCGCTTTTTTTAAGCTCTGCCGACTGAATGTTGATTTTTCTTGAAACTCTCTCTATAAGATTATTAAGTAATTTACTGAGATCCTGTGTCTTTGCCCTCATTCTGATATTTTTGTCTCGCTGGATATAAAAATCATCGAGAAGCTCGGAAAAAGTATCATAGAGCTTCATCTTTACCTTGTCTCCGTATTGAGCAACAGGTATAAAAGAAACATCAAAAGGTGTGTTATCCTCTTCTTTTATAAGCGACACAGGGTAAGCTTTTCCGCTTTGAACAAGAGATTTTAAACTTTCTATATTATCTTTCAGCGTTGAAAACGAATCAGCGCTTTTTTCTGAGTTAAATAAAATCTCTCTGGCTATCACAGGAGAAATACCCTCAACCGTGTTCAAAATACTTTTATATGTTATCCCGTTTTCATATATTTTATCGCAGATCTCCTGAACTGAAAAATCCGTTATGCTCATTTTCCCTTGACTTTGCGGATAAGTATACTTCATCTTTGGCAGAATTACCCTATCACTCGCTTGGGTCAAATCAATATGTTTTGTAGCTTCAATAACATTATCATCTTTGTCGAGCAAAAGCATATTTGAATACTTTCCCATAAATTCTACTATGAGAGATATTTTTTCTCTATCGCCTATTTCATTCACACCAATAAATTCAAAGCGCAGTATACGCTCAAACTGCGGCTGTATAATATCTGTAAGCTTAGCTCCGTTGAGCTTTTTTCTCAGTAGCATGCAAAGCATCGGCGGAGTCAGAGGGTTTTCAAAATTTGCGTTTGTAAGGTGAACTCTTTTGGTATCGCCTAAACGGATAAGCAATTTTTTATTGCCCTGTTGCGTACGAAAAGAAATCACAAATTCATCGCGGCTGAGCTGATTTATCTGTGACACTCTTGCATTGTTTAAAACTTCAAAAAGTTCTTTTTTTATAAATGACATCATTATTCCGTCAAAAGCCATTTTGATCCTCGCTCTTTCTTTTTCAACTTATCATTGTTATTTTTGCCTAAGATAATACCGCACAATTCTCGTTTTTACCTTAATTTATTTGTTTATATACCAACTTTTTACTTATGATATTTTGTGTTTTTTGAGATTTGAAACGCACGATAAATTTGTTCGGAAAGTATAACCCTACAAAGCTGGTGCGGAAATGTCATCAATCCCAAAGACAGCTTAAAATCCGATCTGACTTTTAGCTCGTTTGAAAGTCCGTAAGAACCTCCGATAATAAAATCGACAACAGAGTGATCAAACGAAACTTTCTCCAGTTTCTCGCTAAGCTTTTGAGAAGAAATATTTTTTCCCTCTATACACATGGAAAAAACAAAGTCGCCTTTTGATATTTTATCGAGTATTCTGTTTGATTCAGCTTCAACCGCCTTTTTTATTTGCGTTTCTGACGGACTGTCCGGCAGGCGTTCTTCAGAGAGTTCAATAATATTAAATTTGCACACAGAAGTCAGACGCTTTGAATATTCTTCAATAGCGCTTTCAAGATATTTTTCCTTTAATTTTCCTATGCAAATTATATTTACGGTAAGCATGATATATCCCTCAAAAAATAACAGATTTTTTGTTAGTCTCTATCGCAGCTACATCCAATGTGAAATCTATATCCCTTTTCATATTTGAATTCAAAAGGGATTTAAGCGCCTCGTCCATAGCGATTTTAGCCGTGTTATTCTCCCCGCTCAAATGAGCAAGAACCAATCTGTTTGCGCCGTTTTGTACAAACCTGGGCAACATTTTTGAACAGTCTAAGTTTGAAAGGTGGCCTGTCATTGATAATATTCGCTTTTTAAGTATGTACGGATAGCTGCCGGATTTTAACATCTCAATATCATGATTAGACTCAATCACCGCGCAGTTAGAACTGCTTATCGCATCAATTGCGCTTTGTGTCAAAAATCCCGTATCAGTAACAATCGCGCATTTTCTGTCATCAGGCGTAGTAATTAAAAAGCCGCAGCTTTCTCTTGCGTCGTGGGATGTATCTACACGCTCAACTTTAAAATCATCAGTTTCTATTTTATCTGTTATTTCCACACAATTTGTACTAGCAGATATCTTATCCTGTTCATACAAGGCTTCAAGCGTGCCCTTTGTTGCATAAACAGTCAGATGATATCTTGAAGAAAGCACCTTAAGTGCGCCTACATGATCGCTGTGCTCATGCGTAATAAAAACGCTTCTGACCTTATTCATATTAAGATCATTAATTAGAAGTGCATTTTCAATCTGTTTGCAGCTTCTGCCGGCGTCTATTAAAATTGCCGAGTTGTTGCCCTGAAGGTAATATGAATTACCTTTGCTTGATGAAAAAAGCGGAACTAATTTTGCCATAATTTCCCCATATTCTTTATCAAAATTTATATCTGAATACCTTTGATTTATTAGTCTTTGGTTTTTATATAAATAAATAAGGGGTACTCCGCGTACCCCGTTTGTTTTATGCCGTTGTTAAAACTTCCTCGTTATCAGGAATGTAGATCTTTTCTATATCAGCGCCCAAAGCCTTGAATTTATTAACTACGTCGGAATATCCGCGCTCAATATAGTTTATATCGGAAATATAAGTAATACCGTCAGCAACTAGGGCAGCAATAATCATAGCTGCTCCGGCCCTTAAATCAGTTGCTCTGACAGGAGCCGCTGTAAGCTGTGTTCCACCTTCGATAATAGCCAGGCGACCTTCTACCGATATCGTTGCTCCCATGCGTACCAGCTCGTTTACATACTGATAACGATTATCCCATACACTCTCGTTAACGATTGATGTCCCCTTTACCGTAGTCAAAGCTGCAACAAACTGAGGCTGACAGTCAGTCGGGAATCCCGGGTGAGGCATAGTCTTTATGTTAACTCTGCTAAGCGGACGTTTTGTAGCGTCAACTACTACAGCCTCGTCATATTCTTCTATATCAACGCCCATTTCTCTGAGCTTCGCTGTGATACTGTCTAAGTGTTTCGGAGTAATATTGCGAACGGTGATTTTCCCTCTTGTTGCCGCTGCAGCAGCCATATATGTGCCTGCTTCAATCTGATCTGGAATAATGGAATATGTCACTCCGTGTAAATATTCAACTCCACGGATTTTTATAACATCGGTACCGGCACCCCTGATATTAGCTCCCATAGAATTCAAAAAGTTAGCGAGGTCAACTATATGCGGCTCTTTAGCTGCGTTTTCGATTATAGTCTGACCCTCAGCCTTTACGGCTGCCAAAATAATATTCATAGTTGAACCTACGGAAACTGTATCAAAGTATATATGCGCTCCGTGAAAACTTCCCTTTGTTGTTGAATGAATTATAGCGCCGTTAATAAGCTCATTTTCAGCACCCATAAGAGCAAAACCGCGCAGGTGCTGATCTATCGGTCTTACACCGAAATTACATCCACCGGGCAAAGCAACCTTTGCATTGTGAAATCTTCCGAGCAAAGCTCCCAAAAGATAGTAAGACGCACGCATGCCGCGAACATTGTCGCCTATAGCTTCATAAGTGTTGATCGGTCTTGGATCTATATCCAAAGTTGATTTGTTTACACGTTTAACTATGGCTCCCATTTCTTTTAATATGGTCGCAATAAGGGTAACGTCGCTGATATTAGGTATATTTTCAATACGGCATGGTTCATCACATAAAACAACCGCAGGAATAATCGCAACCGCGGCATTTTTTGCGCCGCTCACGCTTACTTCCCCAAATAGCGGTTTACCGCCGTTAATAACAATTTTTTCCAAAATTCGTACACTCCAAATAAAATGTTTATATTTATTGTGTCAAAAAATTTTCCTAAAACTCTCTGTCGTTTAATAAAAACAATTGAGAAATAATAGAAAACTATATATTGTAATATTTTCTAATTTTTTGATATTAATAAAAAACGCATCTGCACTCGTTATTTAAAGATAATACAAATGAGACCCAATGTCAACCGAAAATAACTTTTGTAATTAATTTTGTTGATTTTGTATGTAATTCATGCTTATGAGCAATAATTTTTTCTATAAAATAATTTTGCATGTAATTGTTTTGTTAATATTTTTATTTTTGCTCTTTATTTTATTTGACATTCTTGAAAGCTATCTTTTCCAATATTTTCTGTCAAGAGTTCTATACTGAATCGCTTCGCTTATGTGCTCGGTTTTTATAACCTCAATGCCTTCAAGATCCGCAATGGTTCTGGCAACTTTGAGAATTCTGTCATATGCTCTGGCGGTTAGAGAGAGTTTTTCAAAAGCGTTTTTGAGCAACGTATTAGCTTTTTCGTCCATCACGCAAACTTTATCAAAAACAGACGCATCAATTCGAGCGTTAGATGTGATAGAAACATTTTTAAAGCGTTCGTTTTGAATATTTCGCGCTTTATTAACACGTTCTCGAATTTTTGACGACTCTTCTTCTGTGGATTTTGCAGATAAGTCTTCAAAGTCTACCGGTGGCACCTCAATATGAATATCGATTCTATCGAGCAGCGGTCCCGAGATGCGCGACAAATAACGATTCACCGCGTTCTCAGTGCACTTACAGGCGTGAGTAGGATGATTATAAAAACCGCACGGGCAGGGATTCATTGCAGCAATAAGCATAAAAGATGACGGATATGTATATGTTCCGTGAGCCCTGGATATAGAAACTTTTGAATCTTCGAGCGGCTGCCGCAGGCTTTCAAGAGCAGAACGAGAAAATTCCGGCAGCTCATCTAAAAACAAAACACCGTTATGTGCGAGCGAAATCTCGCCCGGCTTAGGATTAGTGCCGCCGCCTGTCAATCCTACGCTCGACACATTGTGATGGGGAGAGCGAAACGGGCGCCTTGTGACAAGCCCCTCGCCCTTTTTCAAAACTCCGGCAATAGAATGGATTTTTGTGGTTTCAATTGTTTCTTCAAAGGTCATATCTGGAAGTATAGTTACCATACGCTTAGCAAGCATACTTTTTCCCGCTCCGGGAGAACCGATGAGCAAAACGTTGTGACCGCCGGCCGCAGCTATCTCTAAGGCTCTTTTGGCCTGCTCCTGTCCTTTCACCTGAGAAAAATCAAGAATCGACTCGTTTGCAGCATTACTCTCTTTTGAATATTTAACCGGTAAGATAGTTTTTGCATTGCGAAAATGATCCAACAGTTCAAACACATTTTTTACAGGTAAAATATTTATACCCTCAACAACTGCACCCTCGCTCGCGTTTTCAAAAGGTATGAACAGATTTTCTATATTCTGCTGTCTGGCACTAATTGCCATAGGCAAAACTCCGTTTACTCCTCTGACTTCTCCTGAAAGCGACAATTCTCCAATAAAAGCACAGTTGGAAGTGTTTGCAGATATTTGACCCGACGCCTTTAATATCGCTACCAGTATTGGCAAATCGTATATAGGCCCCTCTTTTTTTATATCTGCAGGAGCTAAATTCACTATAATATGCATATTTGGAAATTCAAGTCCGCAGTTTTTTATAGCAGAACGAACTCTGTCTCTGCTTTCCTTTACTGCAACATCCGGCAAACCTACTATATCAAATGCCGGTATCCCCTTTGACAGATCCGCCTCTACCTCTATAGGGTAGCTATCTATCCCAAACAGCCCAAGGCTCTTACATTTTACAACCAAAACCTGCCTCCTAAATCATACTAAAATTTTATAAACAAATCTCTTTAACGAAAAGCGCGGGTTTAATCAAAATTTACCACTTATTTTTTTATTATAACATATTATGTGCGACAAAGAAATACACAAATCAAAAAAATTCTACAAATTATTATGTGTTTTGCACAAAAAAACTTATATATTTTAGTTGTTTTGTTTTAAAACCTCAAAAAAACAGTTGACTTTTATATAAATTAATATTATTATTTGAAAAGATATATATAGCGAGGTGCTTATTCTGGCACAAAACTCAGAATTTTCCGATAAGTATATATCGGATATTGATTTAATAAAGCGTATTCAAAATGGGGACGAAACTGCTTTTGAAATAATAGCTCCAAGGTACGTGGGTCTCATTGGCTCGGTTACGTCAAAATATCGTAATACAGGCGATTACTTTGATAGCAGCGACTTTGTTCAAGAGGGGTTGTTAGCTCTTTTGTATGCCTGCAGAAATTTTGACACAAAGCACAATATGAGTTTAAAAAACTACATACTCTTATGTGTAGAGAGCAGGTTTAAATCCATAGTTCGCAAGGTTAACAAAAAAAGTCATATTCCTCAAGATGCTCTTCTGTCTATAAACGATGATATAGACCAAATATTTGATGCAACTCAGAGCTCTCCTGACGAGATTTTTGAAAGCCGGGAATATATCGAACGCGTAAAATACATCCTAAAGGACAGGCTTTCACCGTTTGAATACAATGTAGTAGGTCTTTATTTGACAGGATACTCCTATTCTGAATGCGCTAAAAAGCTTTGTGTTTCTGAAAAGTCCGTCGAAAACGCCTTGTGTAGAATACGCAAAAAATTATCACAGTAATCCACCCCCGAAAGTATAGGCGGTGCAATTCCGTCAGGGGTAAAAATATTTTTCTCAAAGTGAGGTTAATCCTATGTACGAAGACAAAACTCTGGTTTGCAAAGACTGCGGTGCCGAATTTATTTTCTCTGCAGGAGAGCAAGAATTTTATGCCGAAAAAGGTTTTGTGAACGAGCCGCAGCGTTGCAAAGAATGCAGAGTAGCGCATAAAAACGCAATTAGAGCAAACCGTGAGATGCATACCACCGTATGTGCAGATTGCGGCGGTGTTGCAACTATACCGTTTAAACCGATGGAAGGCAAAGAATACTATTGCAGCGAATGCTTTGCAAAAAGAAAAGAAGCAGAAGCTGAATAAATATATCGTTTTTGCTGACAGCGCTTTTTATAAGCGCTGTTTTTTCTGTTTTTTCTTGTATTTTGATAAATTTTGTGTTAAAATATTATTGTGATTTTTGATCAAGGAGGCTTTTATATGATTACTAAAGATTCTATTATCGGTGATGTTTTGGATCAGTATCCCGACACGGCCAAATTCTTTTTAGAGATGGGTATGCACTGTCTTGGCTGTCCGGCTTCAAGAGGAGAGACCATTGAAGAGGCTTGCCAGGTTCACTGCGCTGACGCTGACTCTTTGGTAGAAAACATCAACAAATTTATCGGTGAATGATGAGATTGTTCGAATTAGACGGGCGGTTGTCTTTGTGCTCAGAATTTGTGCGCAGCGACAGCCGCCTTGCAGATATAGGCACAGATCATGCATATCTTCCGGTATATCTGGCGAAAAAAGGCGTTATTTCATCAGCCTTAGCCTGTGATATAAACGACGGACCGCTTAAAGCTGCAAAAAAATGTATAGAAAAATACGGTGTGTCAAATATTGTAACAATCAAAAAATGCGACGGGCTGTCACAAGTAGACGTCAACAATATCGACGATATAGTTATAGCAGGCATGGGCGGTGAACTTATCGCCAACATACTGTCGAAGTCAGAGCTTATAAAGGACATTTCAAAGCATCTGATTTTGCAGCCCATGACTAAACACGAAATCCTTACAAAATGGCTATATAAAAACGGATTTGAAATCTTAAATCAAAGGGCTGTATATTGTGATAAAAAATACTATACAGTTATGCTCTGCCGATATTGCAGTAAAAAAACAGACCTTGATCTCTACTCATGTTTGACAGGAAAACTGGATATAAATGATGAAGTTGCAAAAGAGTTCCTAAAAAAAAGTCTTAAAAATCTTGAAAACAAATTTTTGCATGATAAAACCTTAAAACCAACAATAGAAAAATTAAAGGATGATTTGCTGTGACCGATGTAACAAAAGCTGACATGATAACCGTGAAGAATATAAGCGATTATATAGAAACCTTTGCCCCTATAAATACAAAAGAAGAATGGGACAACTGCGGTATTTTAATCGGCAACAAAAACTTTAAAGTACAAAAAGCTATTTTGGCGCTTGATATAACCAAAGGGGTGATTGATGAAGCAATAAGTAAAAGCTGCAATCTGATAATCAGTCATCACCCAATAATTTTTGACAGCATTAAAAATATAGATTTTGATTCAAATGTAGCTAGACTGATTGAAAATAAAATCGCCGCTTTGTGTATGCACACAAATCTTGACAAGGCAAAAGACGGGGTAAATGATTGTCTTGCGTTTGCGCTGGAGCTTAAAAACCAAAAGCGAATTCCCGAAGAATTTTTAGTAACAGGCGAAATCAGCGCTGATATAAACAGCGTAACTTTTGCTAAATATACCGCATCAAAATTAAATGCTGAAAATCTTCGATATACCGTGTCTGAAAAACCTATAAAATTGGTCGCTGTAAGCAGCGGCGCCGGTGCAGACACTGTGTTTTTAAATAACAAATACGGCTTTGATGCGCTTGTAACTTCCGATATAAAGCACCACCAGTTTTTATACGCTAAGGAACATGACATTTGTTTGATTGACGCAGGACATTTTAATACTGAAAATGTTGTTATTCCCGTTTTAAAAAACAAGCTTTGCGATCATTTTCCGGATGTTGAGTTTATATGCAGTAAAACTTCCGACTGTCCGTATAAATATATTTAAGTAACATAAAATTTTTTAGGGAACACCTTAAAGCAAATTATAGGTCTTCCCTTAATTTTTATTTTATAGAAAACTGCTCTGTTATGAGCACGCCTTATATGAAGCTTTATGATAAAAACAGCCCTTTTCAAAGACGTGATCGGGAGCAGCGGCTCGCCGCTTTTTTGATTTTATTTTACATAATGTATTAAAAATTTATATTTTTTTACAAGATAAATGTAAAAAAATAATTGCAAAAAGCACAAGTCTTTGTTATAATAGGGTAGTATAAATAACTATATAATGTGGTATTGTAGTTAATTTTACAATTTATGAAGATTGAGTGAAATAATTATTTATGCGAATCAGAAAGAAAAAATGGGCAGAACCCGAGCTTAGTATTTGTCCCTACTTTATAAAAAGGCCGGAAGAACTTCTAGGTAATTGGAAATCTTTCTTTAATAACGATAATCCTACACAGCTCGAAATAGGCTGCGGAAAGTGCACTTTTATAGCAAAAAAGGCACTTAAAAATCCCGACACGAATTTCATAGCTGTAGACATAAAAAGCGATATGCTTGGAGTAGGCAGAAGAAATATCGAAAAACTTTTTTCTGAAAACAACCGCAAAGTTAAAAACATCGCTCTTTGCGCATATAACGTTGAACATATTGAAAAAATTATTTCAAAAAGCGATAAAATCTCGGCTCTTTACATCAACTTCTGTAACCCGTGGCCGAGAAAAAAACATAACAAACGAAGACTGACTTATCCTCTAAAGCTAAATAAATATAAGGATTTTTTAACAAATGACGCCTGCATTTATTTTAAAACAGACGACGATGATTTGTTTAGGGACAGCGTTGAGTATTTTGAACAGTGCGGTTATAAGATAACCTTTATTACCTATGATTTGCACAACAGCGATATTTTTGATAACATCGTGACCGAACACGAAAAAATGTTTTCTCAGCAGGGTATAAAAATCAAATATCTAACAGCCAAAAAATCATAAATACAACAAGGAGGAAGCGTATGAAAAGACTGTTATTAGCTTTGATTACAGCTATGCTGGTTTTATCGATTTCAGGCTGTACCGAGCTTAGTTTTAACGGCGAAGATACTATGCGTCCTCCAAAAGCTTCTGGCAACATGTCTCAAATTCAAAAAATTATTGATCAATCTTCAGGTTCTGATTATACGTTGGTATATCCTTCATCCGGTACCAATCGAAGCGCTATCATAAGTGCCGATATTGACTTGGACGAAACGGATGACGCGCTGGCTTTGTACAAATGCGATAATAAAATTCATGTTTTATTTGTCAAAGGTACAAACTCGGATTATACTTTTCAAAAAGATGCCATCATAGATGGCAACAGCGTAGACAGAGTGGATTTTTCAGATATAGACAATGACGGTGCTAATGAAATTCTAATCGGATATTCAAACGGCTCTGCAAATACAAATATACTTAATATATATAAATTTTCAAATTCCGATAAAAACTATGATTTTAGCTGCTTATATTCTTCGTTTATTATCGGAGATTTTGACTATAACGGTACTGACGATATTTTAACTCTTAATTTAAACGTTGAGGATGAAGCGTATATTGCAAGTCTTTTCACTTACACAGACGGCAAGATTACTAAAAAATCATCCTGCAACATGGATTCTGAAATTTCAAAATTTATAAATATCCAATACGGCGCACTTAATTCTTCCATAGTCGGCGCTGTTGTTGATTCTTTGACTTCATCAGAAGAATATTCAACACAGATAATCTATTATAATGCCGATAAAAAGCAACTGTCCAATCCTTTAGTTGAATATTCACAATATGAATATTCAAAACGTCATTCTCAAATACTTTCTGCGGACATCAACAAAGACTATATCATTGATATTCCGGTTGTATCCGTTATGGAGCATAACGACAACGAAGACGAGGAAACCGTTGCAAATATTGTATCTTACAAAAGTTTAGATTTTTCCTCAATGTCTCTTGAAACAAAACAAACATTTATTTTGTGCGAAGAAGACCAGTATACTTTCAAACTGCCCGAATCGTGGATAGACACAACCACCGCTAGGTATGATAAAGACAGCAAAGAACTTACAGTATACGCTATTGGATATAAGGATAATAAAATCAAAACAACTGACAGGCTGCTTGTTATAAAAACATATAACAAAAACGACTTTAACAAAGAAAAAAATGCAGCTAATGTAATATCTCAAAATGCCTCGAAGGTTTATACATATAACTTACCGGATACAAACAGCTATATGAAAATTTCAGACGAGGACGTTGTATCAAATTTTTTAAATATAAAAATATAATAAATTAAGGTGTTTTAAAATTACGCAAGTAATTAAATTAGAATTATAAATATAGAATTAAAAAAACGGAGGGTTCTTATGAAAAAAATTCTGGTTTGTGAAGATGAAGCCGCTATAAGAGATTTTGTGGTAATCAATCTTCGTCGTGCGGGGTATGATGTTGTAGAAGCTGACTGCGGAGAAATGGCGCTGCAAAAATATGAAGAAAATGGCGGCGACTTTGACGTTGCTATTCTTGATATTATGATGCCCGGTATTGACGGGTTGCAGGTCTGCAAAGAGCTCAGAAACAAAAACAGCGGTATTGGCATAATAATGTTATCTGCAAGAACTCAGGAAATGGACAAGGTAACCGGTCTAATGCTTGGCGCAGATGATTATATTACAAAACCGTTTTCTCCAAGCGAGCTTACTGCCAGAGTCGACTCCCTGTACAGAAGAGTGTCGTTATCACAACAAAGTATAGAAAACAACTTCAAAGAAGAGTTAACATCAGGAATATTTACCCTTAATCTAAGAAACCGTGCTTTGATGAAAAACGGAACCATGATTGAACTTACTCAGGTTGAATTTCAAATTATGGAATATTTCTTTTCAAATCCGGGCGTAGCTTTAGACAGAACAGACATTCTAAATCACGTTTGGGGTGAAGCCTATGTCGGCGAAGAAAAAATTGTTGACGTTAATATCCGCAGATTGAGAATGAAGGTTGAGGATGAACCAAGCAATCCAAAATATATTGTTACCGTTTGGGGCTTTGGATATAAATGGGATACATAATAAAACCTTCTTATATATTGTTTTCGCCTGCGTGATCGCAGGCTGAAATTTTGCTTTAATTATTTTGGGGGGATTGAATGTTTAAGGGTATAACTAAACGCTGGATCATAAACACCTTCAGCGTGATTTTGGCTATCATTATACTTTTGATAGTATGCCTTTCTATTACCGTAAAATCTCTCTATTACAATAACATCGAGCGAAATCTTACAAACTGCTCCGCAGAAATTTCCAAAGTATTTGAAAATTATCAGTCTGATTCAACAACAAATTTTCTTAATGCTGCTACAGATTATGCTCAAAATTTTGAATATAAATATAATATGGAAGTGCAAGTTATAAACGCTTCCGGCAGAATTGCATTCACATCAACCGGATATGACATGGACGAAGAACAGATTGTTCCGGACTTTGAAAAAGCACTTTCAAGTGATGGCGGTTTCGCTCAGTGGATAGGAAAAGCTCCATCTAACGAAAAAGTTATGGCTGTAACTCAAGTAATAAAAAATTCCGAAGGTACAGCTTTGGGTGCTGTAAGATATGTTTCATCGCTTTCAGCTGCAAACTTCAATATTTTTATTATTACTCTTATCGCCGTTTTTGTCGGTCTTATCATAATTTTCTGTGTTGCTCTATCCGGCAATTTTTTTATCCGTTCAATAGTAAAACCCGTTCGTGAAATGAGCGAAACCTCTAAACGAATTGCTCAAGGCGACTTTAACGCAACGCTTGATAAAATGTATGATGATGAAATCGGTGATTTGTGCGATTCTATAAACGATATGGCACATGAGCTGGACGCATCTGAAAAATTGAAAAATGATTTTATCTCCCGCGTATCACATGAGCTAAGAACCCCTTTGACAGCTATAAAAGGCTGGGCAGAAACCATGCAATACGGTGTGCCGGATCGAATAACGCTTGAAAAAGGCATGAGCGTTATTGTAAAAGAAAGCTCCCGCCTTACAAGTATGGTTGAAGAACTGCTTGATTTTTCAAAATTGCAATCCGGAAGACTCACCTTACAAATGGAACGCATGGATATACTTGCCGAAATTGACGAAGCTATATATATGCTCAAAGAACGGGCTATATCAGAAGGCAAACATTTGCTCTATGACGAACCCGAAAATATGCCGGCAGTATACGGAGATAAAAACAGACTTAAACAAGTATTTATCAATGTTCTCGATAACGCTCTCAAATATACGGTCAAAGGCGGAATGATAGGCGTTCAGGTATATCACGACTTTAAAGAAGATATGATTAAAATAATAGTGGCCGATAACGGCTGCGGCATTGATCCGGAGGACCTTCCAAAAGTAAAAGATAAATTTTACAAAGCTAATCAAAAAATAAGCGGTTCAGGTATTGGTCTTGCTCTTGCAAATGAGATTATAGCCTTGCATAAAGGAACCCTTGATATTGAAAGTTCTTTGGAAGTCGGCACAACCGTTACAATAAGCCTTCCGATATATAAAGAAACAAACCTCTTGAATTCACAAGAATCTAATATAGTAGAACCCGTCATAGACACAGAAAAGGATTCTGAACAAAATTATAAATAAAATGGAAAGGACAGCACATATGCCTAAAGAAAACATAAAACAACATAAAATAACATCCATCGGTGGCAGCGCTCTTATCGAGGGCATTATGATGAGAGGTCCAAAGCGCACTACGGTAGCAATTAGGACCGGTGAAAATGATATATACACAGAGGATTTGAACGTATCTTTCCTTTCCCATAAAAATAAAATCAGCAAACTGCCCATTATTCGCGGAGTCATCGGACTTATTGACTCTATGCGACTAAGCTACAAAGCGCTTGAAATATCAGCTAACAAAGCAATGGAATCTGCCGAATTCGAAGAAGAACCTTCCAAATTTGAAAAATGGATAACAGATAAATTCGGAGATAAACTAATGAACATAATTATGGTTATCGCTACCGTTTTTGGTGTCGCGGTAGCTATCGGTCTGTTTTGGTTTCTCCCCACTTATCTATATAAACTTTTATGCCTTGCTTTTCCGGCAATTGAGGGAGTGGTACTGCTTCAATCAGTTTTTGAGGGCATATTAAAAATTGCTTTATTCCTTTTATATATAGTTATTGTTTCCAAGCTCGAAGATATGAAACGTGTGTTTATGTATCACGGAGCCGAACATAAAACCATTTTCTGCTATGAAAACGATGAGGAATTAACAGTTGAAAACGTTAAAAAGCAGAGAAGATTCCACCCCAGATGCGGAACTTCATTTTTAGTTGTAACCCTTATTCTCGGAATTTTAGCCGGATTGTTCATCCCCCCCGCTCCGTTTGGAGTCTATGCTTTGCGTCCCGTATTTAAAATTCTTATCCTACCTATTATGATAGGCCTTGGATATGAAGTAATCAAATTTTGCGGACGCCGTGATAATGCCCTAACCCGAATTTTAGCTGCTCCGGGACTTTGGGCTCAGCGCATAACAACAAAAGAACCTGACGATAAAATGATTGAATGCGCTATTAAAGCTATGCAAAGCGTTATTCCCGAAGACGGTTCAGATATTATAAACAATGGCTGTTGTAAATGATGTTAAAAACGCGGCGCTTAAAGCTCTTAAAGAAAACAATATTGAAAGTGCTGAATCAGATTGCTATGAAATTCTGAAAAAAGTTTTATCCGTAGACAAAGTAACTCTCATCAATCATAAAAATGATTCTGTAAGCGATAAAAATTACAGCGACATTATGTCTATGGTAAACCGCAGAATAAACGGTGAACCTATTCAATATATAATAGGATCCTGGAGCTTTTTAGGACGTGAATATTTTGTCGGCGAAGGGGTTCTTATTCCACGGGATGATACTGAAGTTGTCTTGGAAAAAGCCTTTGATTTTATGAGCCAACACAAATGCAAAAACGCTCTGGATCTCTGCTCGGGCTCGGGCATAATCGCTGTGTCAATTAAACTCAAATATAAAAACTGTTCAGTGTTTGCGGTAGAAAAATCTAAACAGGCGTTTGAATATCTTATCAAAAATGCTAAAAAGAATGATGCAAAAATACATGCCGTTTGCGCTGATTTAAAAGACTGCACAGAAGAGTTTGACAATGACTTTTTCGACATTATTATTTCCAATCCGCCTTATATAAAAACTGAGGATATAAAAAAGCTGCAAAAAGAAATTTCTTTTGAACCTAAACTTGCCCTGGACGGCGGAAAAGACGGTCTGTATTTTTACAGGAATATCATAGATTTATATACTAAAAAACTTAAAAGCAGAGGAATGCTAGCCTTTGAAATAGGTGAAGATCAGGCTGATGCTATAAGCAAACTTTTAATACTAAACGGATATCATAACATAGAAATATTTAAAGATATCCAGGGTTTTGACCGCGCCGTTACTGCTGTCAAAAATTAACAAACATACATATATTCCAAAACAGATTCCAACTTGCTAAATTTAAATTTTTCGTTTTGAATATTAACATAAAAATAAATTTCAAAAATAAATTTTAGGGGACAACCCCATAAAGATAAGGAGACATATTATGGCTGTTGATAAAAACAAAGCTCTTGAAACCGCATTAAGCCAGATTGAAAAGCAATTCGGCAAAGGCGCCGTTATGCGTTTGGGTCAGGATTCTAAACTAAACATAAGTCACATTTCCACAGGCTCGCTTTCACTTGATATCGCGCTTGGAATAGGAGGACTTCCACGAGGCAGAATCGTAGAAATATACGGACCTGAATCATCAGGTAAAACAACGCTCTCTCTTCATTGTATAGCAGAAGGTCAAAAGAACGGAGGTAACGTAGCGTTTATTGACGTTGAACACGCACTAGATCCTGAATATGCTGCAGCAATCGGCGTAGATGTAGATTCGTTGCTTGTATCTCAGCCCGACACAGGAGAAGACGCACTGGAAATCGCCGAAGCTCTTATTCGTTCAGGCGCTATAGATGTTATTGTAATTGACTCTGTAGCAGCACTTGTTCCAAAAGCTGAAATTGAAGGTGAAATGGGAGACTCTCATGTTGGATTGCAGGCAAGACTTATGAGCCAGGCTCTTAGAAAACTCGCCGGTGCTATATCAAAGTCTAACTGCGTAGCTATTTTTATAAATCAGCTAAGAGAAAAAGTAGGCGTTATATACGGAAGCCCCGAAGTTACCCCGGGCGGAAGAGCATTAAAGTTCTATGCATCTGTCAGAATTGATATAAGACGTGTTGAAACCTTGAAGGTAAACGGAGAGATGATAGGCTCTAAAACAAGAGCAAAAGTTGTAAAAAATAAAATTGCTCCTCCTTTCAGAGAGGCTGAATTTGATATTATGTACGGTCAGGGAATATCAAGAGTTGGAGAATTGCTTGACCTTGCCGTTAAGGCTGAGGTTGTGCAAAAATCCGGCGCATGGTTCAACTACGGAGAGACTCGACTCGGTCAAGGAAGAGACAATGTAAAAGAACTTCTCAAAAACGATGACGAACTTAGAGAAAAAATTGAAAAAGATTTGTGGGCAAATACTGATAAGCTTCAAACACGAGGACCCAAAAAATCGGCCAAAGCCTCTGTAAAAGCTTTAAATACCCCTTCCTCCCCTAATGAAGAAAAAGGAAAAAAGCCTGCAAAAACTACTAAAGCAGATTCGTCAAATATTGATATCTTGGTTGAAGATTAATGCTTATAACAGCAATAGAGCCTAAGAAAAAAGGCTTGTCCGCAGTATATATTGACGGCGAGTTTGCCATGAAAATAGATACCGAAACTTTGATTATAAACCATATAAACATCGGTTCTGAGATTGATGATGATATCTTACACAACGTACTTATAAAATCACAGATAAACCGCTGTAAAGAAAGAGCCTTGCGGCTGATATCATTTCGCGATCATTCAAAGCATGAGCTTTTTGAAAAACTTATACAAGACTACCCCGAAGATATAGTCAGTTCTACTATCGACCGTCTTGAACAGTTAAATCTCTTAAATGATTTTTCTTACGCAAAAAGATATGCAGCAGATCTTTCTGAGCTTAAACATCTGCCCTGTAAAGGAATTCGTCAAAAGCTGATCCAAAAAGGAATTGACCGAGATATTATTGACGAAGTGCTTGATGAATTTGAAATAGACGAACTCGAGCAAATACGTTATATAATAAATAAAAAATACTCAAAAAAACTTGACGATGAAAAAACAAAACGCCGCGCCGTCAACGCTCTTTTAAGGCTCGGACATTCTTATCAAAACATAAAAACCGTTATTAACGAATACACTGAATATGAGGACTTTTAAATGTCAAATACCGTAGGAATTATTTCTCTCGGATGCGCTAAAAATCGCGTTGACGCTGAGATCATGATGTACAATTTAAGAAAAGGCGGATTCATCTTGATAGAAGACGCTGCATGCGCCGACGTCGCGATTATAAATACCTGCGGCTTTATAGAATCGGCAAAGCAAGAAAGCATAAATGAGATTTTAGAACTTTTAGAGCTCAAAAAAGAAGGAAAAATCAAAGCTATCATTGTAACCGGATGCCTTGCACAGCGATATAACTCTCAAATTATTCAAGAGCTCGATCAGGTTGATGCCGTTATAGGCATCGGAGAAAATGAAAACATCTGTGATGTAATTAACAGAGCCTTAAACGGCGAAAAAATTGAGCGTTTTCCCGATAAAATGAATTTATCTCTAGACGGCGGCAGAATACAGTCAACACCACAGCATTGGGCATACTTAAGAGTAGCCGACGGCTGTGACAACTGTTGTACATACTGTGCTATACCACTTATACGCGGAAAATTCAGAAGCAGAAAAATGGAAAATATAATTGAAGAAGCTAAAAAACTTGTTGAAAACGGAGTCAAAGAGCTCAATGTTATAGCTCAAGATACAACTCGTTACGGCGAAGATATATACGGTAAGCTGATGTTGCCAAAACTTTTAAGAGAATTGTGCAAAATCGACAAGCTTCATTGGATAAGAATTTTATACTGTTATCCTGACAGAATAACCGATGAGCTGATACAAACCATAAAAGAGGAAGAAAAAATTGTAAACTATATTGATCTTCCTTTACAACACTGTAACGGCGATATTTTAAAGAAAATGAACCGTAACGGCGATAAAAAATCGCTGTCAGAATTAATTGAAAAAATCCGTAAAAATATTCCCGACGTAGTGCTCAGAACTACTCTTATCACAGGCTTTCCTACAGAGAGCACAGAGCAGTTTGAAGAGCTCTCATCCTTTGTAAACGAAATAGGTTTTGATCGTCTTGGATGCTTTGCTTATTCTCAGGAAGAAGATACTCCCGCAGCCATAATGGAAGGGCAAATTGATGAAGAAATCAAAAAAGACCGCGCACGAATTATTTCTGAACAGCAGGCTCTGATTATGGAAAGCTTCTGCGAAAAACAAATATCAAAAACCATAGAAGTGATGGTTGACGGATATGACAGATATGCCGAGTGCTATTTTGGCAGAAGCCGTTTTGATGCGCCCGAAGTAGATCCGTGCGTATTCTTCAAAACTAAAACAAAACCCAAACCCGGAGATTTAGTACAGGTTAAAATAACCGATTTTATAGACTGTGATCTTATTGGAGAAATGGTATGAAAAACATGAATTTACCTAACAAGCTGACTTTGCTGCGTATAGCTATTGTTCCGTTTATAATAGCCTCTACTTTGATTAGATTTAAATTTAACTTTTTATTGGCAGGGCTTTTGTTCGGCGCAGCGGCAATAACCGATCTCCTGGACGGAAAAATCGCTCGCAGAGATAACCTTATCACTGATTTCGGCAAATTTGCTGATCCCCTGGCTGATAAAATACTTGTAATATCAACACTTGTATGCTTCGTAAAACTCGTGGTGTGCGGCGCTGTTCCCGTTATCATAGTGCTTTTCAGAGAATTTGCAGTTACATCTATAAGACTTGTCGCTGCAGCGAACGGCAAGGTTGTTGCAGCCAATATATATGGAAAAATCAAGACTGTTTCTCAAATAGTCGCTATAGTCGGTATATATACGCTGTATACTGTTATTGACATATTATCTTTCTTTAATTTAGATAATATCGTTGTACGTGATATATTTAATACTATAGGACAGGTTCTTGTATGGATATCTACTGTATTTGCAGTTATTTCAGGTATAAAATATATTATAGATAACAAAGAATGTATAAAAGATATGTAATCTAAAAACTAAAAGTATATCTTGTAGCATTGTACAAAATAATCATCTGAATATTTGCGCATTATTAACTGTAAGGTCATCCTTAATACATAAAAGCCTTTTGAAAACAGTTGCAATTTATTAAAAAATGTATATAATGATAATATAAAGCGTTGATCGGGAGAAGTATGAGATTCAATTCATGCAGAGAGGGCTGTGTTTGCTGGAAACAGCCTATGGAGATGAACTTTGAAATGCACCCGTGAGTCGCAGGGGGAATGCTACATTACTGCAAAAGTATCCTTGCGCGTATGCCTGCGTTAAAGGTCAAAGAGCTTTTTAGCTAAATTTGGGTGGAACCACGGCGATGTCGTCCCATATGGGAGACGTCGCATTTTTATTTTTATATAAAGTTTAGGAGTATATCATGTTCAAAACGATAAAGGCAGATCTACAGTCTGTAATGGACAAAGACCCTGCTGCAAGATCAAAGTTAGAAGTGTTTTTTCTCTATTCGGGATACAAAGCAGTTAGAAAATATCGCCGCGCACACTGGTTTTATCAGCATAATATGAAGTTTATAGCACGATTCCTTTCGCAGCGCGCAAGAAATAAGACCGGAATCGAAATTCACCCTGCCGCTACCATAGGTAAAGGTCTTGTTATAGACCACGGTATGGGCGTTGTTATAGGCGAAACAACTGTGATTGGCGACAACTGTCTTATATATCAAAATGTTACCTTAGGAGGTACAGGAAAAGATCACGGCAAACGCCACCCTACCTTAGGTAACAATGTTATGGTCGGCGCAGGAGCAAAGGTCTTAGGTCCTTTTACTGTCGGAGATAATGCTATGATTGCCGCAGGCGCTGTGGTACTAAGCGAAGTACCGCCAAATTCAACAGCTGTTGGTATACCGGCAAGAATTGTTAAAATAAACGGCAAACGTACGGATGTGCTCGATCAAATCCACTACAGCGATCCCGTTGCACTTGAATTATGCAAAATGCAGGCAGAAATTGATAGTCTTAAAAAGGAAGTTGAAAAAAATGATACTGTATAACACACTGGGAAATTCCAAACAAGAGTTTGTACCAAATGAACAGGGAAAAGTTAAAATGTACACCTGCGGTCCTACTGTATATCACTACGCTCATATTGGCAATCTGCGCACCTATATTATGGAGGATGTGCTGGAAAAATATTTACGCTATGTGGGATATGATGTAAAAAGAGTTATGAATATCACAGACGTTGGACATTTGTCGTCTGACGCCGATACAGGCGAAGATAAGATGCTCAAAGGTGCAAAACGTGAACACAAAACCGTAATGGAAATCGCTAAATTTTATACCGACGCTTTTTTCACAGACTGTAAAAAGCTCAATATCAAAACTCCCGATATTGTTGAGTCTGCAACAAACTGCATAGATGAATTTATAAACATGATATCTGTTTTGCTAGAGAAAGGCTATGCGTATATCGCTGGCGGAAATGTGTATTTTGATACCTCAAAGCTTGATACATACTATGTATTCGGCAATCAAAATGAAGATGAGCTTCAAGTAGGCGTAAGAGACGACGTTGATGAAGATAAAAACAAGAAAAACAAAACCGATTTCGTATTATGGTTTACAAAATCAAAATTTGATTCACAAGAACTCAAGTGGGACAGCCCCTGGGGTATCGGCTATCCCGGATGGCACATAGAGTGCTCTTCTATAAGCATAAAACACGCCGGCGAATATCTTGACATTCACTGCGGCGGTGTTGACAACGCTTTTCCCCATCACACCAACGAAATTGCTCAGTCAGAAGCTTTTTTAGGTCACAAGTGGTGCAACTACTGGTTTCATGTGCTTCATCTGCTCGACAACAGCGGAAAAATGAGCAAATCAAAAGGAGAATTTTTAACGGTTTCACTGCTGGAAGAAAAAGATTATAATCCTCTCGCCTACCGTATGTTCTGCCTGCAGTCGCATTACAGAAAGCCGCTGACCTTCAGCTTTGAAAATCTTGATAATACTGTTTTATCATATAATAAACTAAAAAACCGCATATCTAAGCTAAACCCAGCAAACGACGAAATTGACAAACAAAAAGCCCAAAAATATATCAAAGATTTCAAATCAGCTCTTGACAACGATCTTAACACTTCTTTGGCAATTACCGCAGTTTATGATGTACTCAAAAGTGATTTGAATGATTCAACAAAGCTTTACTTAATTAACGATTTTGACCGTGTGCTTTCGCTTGATTTAACAAAATTTGATGATAATTCCAAAAAATCAGAATCGTTAGATATTGATACCCAAAAAGTAGAAGAACTCATAAACCGCAGACTACTTGCAAAGCGCGAAAAAAACTATGCTCTTGCGGACCAAATCCGTGATGAGCTAAAATCTATGCACATCATCATAAAAGACTCAAAAGACGGTACAACATGGGAAATTGAAAACTAAACTTAATAAACTTAAATATTCAATATAATTAATACCACCCATATACGGGTGGTATTAATTATATAACAAAAGATTACATAGTTAGTTTTTCTACAATATACAAATTCAGGCTTTTTATAAATCACTTCTATTTTCTTTGACTCCAACATAAAATTTGTTGGAGGGATTTGGATGAAAGTTATAACATTGACTAAAAAAAGAATACTGAGCGTATTTTCGTGTTTTTTAATTGGCGCAATAGCGCTGACAATCTGCAGCGCTACAGCAAACAGAGTTGTAGAAACCGTAAATGAAGAGCGTCAAATACCAATTTACTATGTAGATACGGATAAAAAAGTTTGTGCTATTTCTTTTGACGCAGCATGGGGAAATGAACAAACTGATACTTTGCTCAAGATTTTAGACGATTATGACGTTAAAGCAACCTTCTTCTTAGTTGGAGAATGGGTTGAAAAATATCCCGATGATGTAAAAAACATTGCAGAGCACGGACACGAAATAGGAAATCACAGCTCAACGCACGCGCATATGTCACAACTTTCAAAGGAGCAACAACTCTCTGAAATTGAAGACTGCAACACTAAAGTAAAAGATTTGACAGAAAAATCTCCAACTCTGTTTCGAGCTCCTTACGGAGAATATAATAATTTGCTTGTAGAAAACGTAAAATCAGAAGATATGTACTGTGTACAATGGAATATTGACAGCCTGGACTGGAAAAATCCTTCTGCTGATGATATGGTGAAGCGTATAAAATCAAAACTGTGCCCCGGCTCAATAATACTGATGCACAACGGCGCCGAAAACACTCCCGAAGCTCTGCCAAAAATACTGGAAATGATAAAATCGAGCGGATATGAAATCGTTTTAATTTCAGATATGTTGATATCAGGAGCATATGATACCAATGTTGACGGTAAGATGGTTCGTGCATCTGACAATGAAGCGTAAAACTTTTTTATATTTATATTATTTTCAACAAAAAAGCCATACCGCAAAATCAAATCATGTATATAGCTTTATAATAATTTCTGATAATACTGTGTATAACCGCACTTGTTTTCATTATTTGAATTTATAATTTTAAAAATTTGTTTTTTTACAGCAAGTTTAAAACATTCACATAAAGTAAAAAATCAGCGCGTAGGGAATTATCCTATGCGCTGATTTGTTTGTCAAAATTAAAATATTAAGGCGGTAAAACCTATCTTGAATTTTCCACAGCCTCTTTCACATCATCTTTGAGCTTGTCCAAAGGCGAACGGTTAGGGATAAAATCTTCTGCTGTAAGCTTTTTTTGAGGAAGACCGGACGCACTAGACTGGCTTTTCATCTGAATAATAATATGTTCATGTTGAACTAATGCGCAAAGCTGACTTATAGATACACAGCTATCAATCGCTTCTAAAAGTTCAGCTTTGCTTTTCTTTTGATAGCCTTGTACCTTCATGTCTTTCCCTCCTAAAATTTTATTTTATATAAACCACTATCAAATTCATCTACTGAACAAAAGACGAATCGTGTCAAAGTCTATCCTGTGGATATTAATTATACATTAAAAAATCCCCTTTTTCAAGTAAAAGTAAACTTATTGTTAAGTTTATTTACAATATTCTCGTTTTATGTTATCCTTTGAGTATAATGTCGTATATTCAGGGGGAATCATATGGGATCGTTCTCAAACAAAGGAAAACGTTATAGTGATAATGGTAATAACAAAGGTATCATGCGCAGTAAATTACCTATTATTCTTATATTCAGTGGTATCGCTGCCGCTATAATTATTATTGCGGTGATTTTAATTGTTAAACCTTCAAACCAAAAAAACACAAAAGAAACTCTGTTTATTGAACAAGAAAAAACTTTAATAAAAGACGGAGAAATCATACAAATAAACGACCCTGAACTGGGTTTAATAGAGATTGAAGCTGTAAAAGGAGCACCAAAAAACACCTATGATCAAAACGGTTTTAAGGACGATGAAAACGGCTACAAATCTTATTATATAGACAAAAAAGAAGCTTCCTGCACCGGTATCGATCTGTCGGAATATCAAGGCGATATCGACTTTGAAGCTGTCAAAAACAGCGGCGTTGATTATGTAATGCTTCGTTTAGGCGGCAGATACTATTCTGATGAAGGAGACATGTACAAAGACGCTATGTTTGATACTTACTATGAAAACGCCAAAAAAGTAGGACTCAAAGTCGGCGCATACTTTTTCTCCCAGGCTTCAAACGTAGAAGACGGTATAGAAGAAGCGCAGTTTGCTGTCTCGATACTCAACGGCAAAGAGCTCGACTATCCAATTGCCTTTGACTGGGAGATAATTTCAGACGATAGCGCACGCACTGATACTGTCACAGGAGAAGATCTCACGGATATAGCAATAGCCTTTTGTAAAACTCTTAACGAAAAAGAATACAAATCTATTATTTATTCAAACACTTCTTTAATGTATTATATGTATGACTTGTCAAAGCTAAAAGAATATGATTTTTGGGTTGCGGATTATGCAGAGTTACCAAGCATGTACTATAACTTTACTATGTGGCAATATACAACCGAAGGCACTGTTCCCGGTATTAACGGTACAGTTGATTTGAATATCTGTTTTAAAAATTATTAAACAGTAATATGAGTCACACAAGCGGAATCCCAAAAATAAAAAAACGAACAAACTATTTTGAATACAATTTAGATGTATGAAAAATAATACAATAACATTAAAGCAAAAAAATATAAAAATCGCCCTGGGTTTCAGAGCGATTTTGTTTTGCCAATGTAATCTAGTGTACGTGATTTTTAGTAAGCTGATACCAATAAGATTCAAGCAATCATGCGCTTTGAATTGTGTGGTATCTCCTCAATTTATTCAAACATATATTTTACAGTGTCAGCGATATTTTCTATAGTGCTCATAGCGCGGTCGGTTTTTTTCTTAAAAGCGCGCTTTAGTCCGCGCTTTCCGTCGTCAATCATCTTTTTGCCGACAAATCCCACAACTACGCCCGACACCATACCTATAGCAGCGCCTTTGACAACATTCATTACGTTTGATTTCATAATACAACCTCCCTAAAAAAACTTGCAATATTATTATGTCCGATTTAAAATACAATAGAGGTGATAAGTTTTGGAAGAACTCAATATTGTTTTAATTGAACCGGAAATCCCCCAGAATACCGGAAACATAGCTCGCACCTGTGCCGCTACCGGAGCAAGACTGCATCTTGTAAAGCCCTTCGGCTTTGTTATTAGCGACAAAAATTTAAAGCGTGCAGGACTTGACTACTGGAAATATGTAGACATTACATACTATGAAAACCAAAACGATTTTTTTGACAAAAATCGCGATGCAGAATTTTATTATTTTACCACCAAAGCGCTTAATATCCATTCGTCGGTAAATTATCCCAACAAAGCGTTTTTGGTTTTTGGAAAAGAAACAAAGGGATTAGATGAAAATTTGCTTATTAATAACCGCGAACGCTGCGTTCGTATCCCTATGATAAACGAAGCAAGATCGCTAAATCTCTCAAACAGCGTGGCTATTGCTACCTATGAGGTATTAAGGCAGTGGGATTATCCAAAGCTTTTGACAAAAGGTGAGCTGCACAATCACAAATGGTAATCACTCTAAAATTTATTGAGTATTTATCAAATAATATTTATAATAATATTTTTATAATTTAAACAACTAAATATACAGATTATTTTAAATTGTTACAACCTACTATTATATTAGTAAAATCGTCAAAATATTTTATGTTTTGACTATTGAATAAGGGCATAATTTGTTATATAATTAACGATGGAAAATTTAGTTATTCTTTAACAATTTCTACAAACATCTGAAAGGAAGATCAATTATGAAACTCAACAAATTTACAGTTGACGACATCAACTTTAGCGGCAAACGCGTCTTGTGCCGTTGCGATTTCAACGTTCCTCTCAAAGACGGAGTAATCACTAACGACAACAGAATAACAGCCGCTCTCGACACTATCAAAAAGATTATCGGTGACGGCGGAAAGCTGATTCTTTGCTCTCATTTAGGCAAGCCGAAAAACGGTCCTGAAGAAGCTTTCTCTCTAAAGCCTGTTGCAATTAGATTATCAGAGCTTTTGGGCAAAGAGGTTGTTTTTGCAGACGACGATAACGTAGTAGGCGAAAACGCTAAAAAAGCGGTAAGCGAAATGAAAAACGGCGACGTTGTTCTTTTGCAAAATACACGTTTCAGAAAAGAAGAAACTAAGAATCTTGAGCCGTTTTCAAGCGAGCTTGCATCTTTGGCAGATGTATTCGTTATGGACGCATTCGGCTCTGCTCACAGAGCTCACTGCTCTACAGTAGGAGTTACAGCACATATAAAAGAAACAGCAGTAGGCTACCTCATGCAAAAAGAGATCGAGTATCTTGGCAACGCTGTTGAGAATCCTGTAAGACCGTTTGTAGCTATTTTAGGAGGCGCTAAGGTTGCCGATAAGCTCAATGTTATCTCTAACCTTTTAGACAAATGCGACACTCTTATCATCGGCGGCGGTATGTCATACACATTCTCGAAGGCTATAGGAAGAAATATCGGTCTATCTCTCGTTGACGATACAAAGCTTGAGTATTGTAAAGAGATGATACAGAAAGCTAAAGATCTGGGAAAAGAGCTTTTGCTCCCTGTTGATTCTGTTACTACAAAAGAATTTCCGAATCCGATCGACGCTCCTATAGAAACAAAAGTATATCCGGCAGATGAAATTCCTGACGATATGATGGGACTTGATATCGGACCTAAAACCGCTGAAATCTTTGCAAACGCAGTTAAAACTGCTAAAACCGTTGTATGGAACGGTCCTATGGGTGTAAGTGAGAATCCTGATTTAGCTGCAGGTACAATTGCTGTTGCACGCGCTCTTGCCGAGACTGACGCCACAACAATAATCGGCGGAGGCGACAGCGCTGCTGCGGTTATTAACCTAGGCTTTGCAGACAAGATGAGCCACATATCTACCGGCGGCGGCGCTTCTCTTGAATATCTTGAAGGAAAAGTTCTTCCGGGTATCGACGCTATCGCTAACAAACAGTAAAAATTTTAGGGCGGATATATTCCGCCCCTTTCACTTAAAACGCGTTTTAAAATGAGTTTTTAAAACAAATTTTTGAAATTTAATTTTATCAAAGTTTCAGTAAAAACGCACAGTGGTCCAGAAGACACCGAAAGTAGTGGTCTACAGACCACCCCGGTAGTGGTCCAGAAGACACCAAAAGTAGTGGTCTACAGACCACCCATATAAATAAAGATATAAATAAA
>DEKP01000036.1 GCA_002353935.1 Ruminococcaceae bacterium UBA2719
GTTCAACGGGTGGTTTTGATTATAGAAATTGATAGAAAAGATATGAATTCCATTTTAATGGATTTGGTGCAAATATGCTCTACTTTTTACTTTTATTTTTGTGGTTCTATTTGTTATCCCAACATTTATTATAGAGTCCAAAAAAATAAAAACTAACCCTTTAAAGTGATTGAAAGTTAATAATATTTGTGATATTATTGTATAGTAATATATTAATTGAAATGAGGCTGATTTTATGTCTATGTATATCACTTGTCTTGATTTAGAAGGCGTTTTAGTACCCGAAATTTGGATAGCGTTTGCCAAAGCTAGCAATATACCTCAACTAGAAAGAACAACCAGGGATGAGCCTGATTATGATAAGCTTATGAACTATCGTCTTAATATATTAAAAGAACATGGACTTGGCTTAAAAGAAATACAGGAAACTATAGCTAAAATAGATCCTATGCCCGGAGCAAAGGAGTTTTTGGATGAACTTAGATCTCTTTGCCAGGTAATTATAATTAGCGATACTTTTTCCCAGTTTGCAAAGCCTCTTATGAAAAAGCTTGGTTGGCCTACTATTTTTTGCAATACTCTTGAGGTGGCTGAGAGCGGAGAGATAACAGGCTTTAAAATGCGCTGTGAAAAATCCAAGTATACCACAGTGAAAGCTCTGCAGTCTATCGGATTTGAAACAATTGCAAGCGGTGATAGCTACAATGACCTTGGAATGATAAAGGCGAGCAAGGCGGGCTTTTTATTCAAAAGTCCTAAATCTATACAATCAGAAAATCCGCAAATTCCTGCATATGATACTTATGATGAGTTACTCTCAGCAATAAAAAGTGTTATTGATTAAATTAGATGATTTAAACAAAAAGTACAATTGATCGGGCGTTTTCAGGCTGTAAAAACCCGAAATTCAAGTACATTGAATTTCGGGTTTTAATGCGTTGCAGAAAAAATCAAAAAATAAATATTAAATTGTAAGAAATTTGTGAGTTTGTTTTATTGCGCTTCCCACTCACGCAATGATGTTGATGCTGACATATGCACAATCATATGTAAATATGAATCAAAGTTTATGTGAGTCAAATCAAGCACCATGTTTGCCTATAATCCTATGCTTTTTGATTGTAAGGAATTATTATATGCAAAATATTATTAAGTAACTATATTTAATAAATATTAAGCTTTGGTTGTATTTGAATCTGGAGTTTTTTCGATTTCACCGTGCTTTTCAATATATTCAGCGGTAATTTCTGCAGCTTCCAAAAGCGTTATATCAGCTTCGATTGCAGCAGAGATTTCCTCTTTTTTTGTCGCATGTGCAGCTTTTACTTTTTCAGCAGCAATCATTTTTTCTTTTAATGCATACATTTTAGCTTGAGCTGCTGCAATTCTTTCTTCATAAGCCATTGATAATCACTCCTTGATATTGTTTTTTAAGATTTTAGTAAAAAATCTATCTTAATTAAAAGTATCACAAATTCATAAAGATCCGATAATATAACGATGTATTTTATAACAAAATCAACAAAACATACAGACGAGGAAAGCTGAAAGTTGAGTCATATGTAATAGGTTGGTGTTAATAAGTAATAATATTAAGCTTTAAATCATATAGAATATATGTATGATTTAACTTGATTTTAGCTCAGATTAAAAAAAGCTATTGACTTTTTATTTTTGTAATGTTACAATCTAAAATGTTGTAGATACATTTACGGCGACATAGCCAAGTGGTAAGGCACGGGTCTGCAAAACCCTGATTCCCCAGTTCAAATCTGGGTGTCGCCTCCAATTAAGCGGTTAAATACCGGGAATCCGACAGCGTAACAGTTGTCGGATTTTTCTTGTTTACATTTTTGTTGAAATGTGATATTATTTGTAAAACAATATAAATAATTGGAGCGGTAATTATGTCACAACTTATAAAATGTTATAAATGCGATGAAAGCATAGAGTTGATATCTGAAAAGCCGGCAGCTTTTTGTCCGTTTTGCGGTGTAAAGCTTAATGAAAAGATTGATAGTGAAACAACCGAGGTTGTTAACAGCGATAATGTTAACACCACAATGTTAAATGTAAATGATAACACTGTAAACAATACGATAAATAGTCAAAATTTGACCTTATCAAATACTCAGCAGCAAGATTTGCAAACTAAAGCACCACAGCAAAAGCCTACTCTCTATATTTCTTATACAACGGCAAATTATAATGTTACTATGTCTGTAAGAATTCTTAATGCAGGTTATGATAATCTTTATTATAACAACCAGGCTTTTTCATATTGTTTAAATCCGGGAATTTATTTTTTACAATTTAGAATTGGTAATCGTACATATAACAGAAATATTAATATTATGCCAGGAGGTTTCCCTATACAGATTTACTGTTCTTGGAATGGTCGTGCGAACATTGTTATTAGATAATTTAATAATACACAAAAGCCCGAACATTAAATGTTCGAGCTTTTTGTTGTTGCAAAGTTATTGCGGGGATTATATGGTTCCTGTTATTACAAGAATTGCCGTGCCTGGCGTTGTTTTATATTCTCCTGTAGTTTGATCTTGCGCATATGTCGCAGCAGGAACGGTGATAACACCTGCAACGGTGTTGAATACACCCGTTTGTTCAGAATAGGTGTAATCGGTTGTTTGAGTCAGTTCTTCACCATTTAATACGGCAGAAATGTTGCTTATCTTTGGATCAAACGTGTCAGATATAATAGCGTTACTGTCAGTTGTTACTGCGGTGTTACCGGAGTTTTGGATCAGCAAAGTGTAGGTGACCTGACCGCCTTCTTCAACCGGATAAGGCGATATTGTTTTTAAAATTGAAAGTGCGGGTGCGTTACTTGCATTAATGGTTTCTTCTGCTGTTATATTTGTTATAGTTTGTCCTGTAACGCTTACTTGGTTTGTTATTGTTGAACCTGCTTCAAGAGGAGCGTATTCGTTTATTGTTGCTTGATAAATTATTGTTGCGTTACCGTTTGCTGGAATATTCAGATCGGAACTCACAAGTTCTATATTATAATTTATAGTAGGTGGAGTCTGAAGCACACCGTTAACATAATACTTAACAGAATTGTCAACATAGGTTAAAGGTATCAAGGTTTCTGAGTTGAATTCATACGCACCTAGATTATCAGTAAGTGTAAGATTGGTTAATTCTGTAGAGCCTGAATTTATCAGATTTATAATATAAGTTACAGTATCTCCAATTTTATATTCGGACATCAAAGCATCTTTTGTAGCAGACAGTATTTCTGTAATTTCTCCTACTGCTACATTAGATAAAGTTGTTTCATTTCCTATTGTCAAGGATGCTTGATTAGTAAAGCTTATTGGCATTTTTCATTTCCTTTCTTTTTTAGCAATTATAGATTGCTTAATAATATATTATGTTTTATTTCAAATTTTGACACAATATGATACATATGAATGTGATTTGGTAATAGTTTTTATTTTTGTTATGTTTTATTATTTGAATTGATTTGTGAACGATGTTATCATAAAACACTTGTATTTTTTTTGTTGTTATGTTAAAATATAAACATATTAGGAGGCTTAGCTCAGCTGGTTAGAGTACCTGCTTGACGTGCAGGGGGTCATTGGTTCGAACCCAATAGTCTCCACCATATAACAAAGAA
>DEKP01000022.1:0-12952 GCA_002353935.1 Ruminococcaceae bacterium UBA2719
CACACACAAGTGCCGACTATGGCGAATACAAATGCCTTTTCCGGCATTCTTTCTGATTGTCAAATCATAGTACCCGATAGCCTATACAGCGCGTGGATATCAGCCACAAACTGGAGCACATACGCCGGTAATATTGTTAAAGCCAGTGAGGTGTAAAGTATGATAGTTAAAGATTTTTTTAGCACAAGATTTGACGGTGTAGAACTGTTTCGAACCTATTCTGATGAGAATTTAAAAATCAGACAAATAGAGACAGGCGTTATTTATGATGAAGCCATAGATATAGCGTCTGCAAGTTGGACATATACAGAAACCGATATTCCAATAGAGGATTTATATGAAGATGATGAAACTTCTAAAAAAGCTGCTGCGTGGGATGAATTGACAGGAGGAAATAGTGATGAATAAATATTTACATCGCGCCAGACGAATGCGCGAACAGCTCAATAATATCACTTCTAAATTTACTGACGAAGAAGCTGTTAATAACAAGGAGTTATATCAAAATTGGAGCGGTAACGGTCTGCAAGTTATTGTTAATGATGTGTATCTTTATAACGAAGATTTATATCGCGTAATTCAGTCGCATGTCACTCAAAAAGAGTGGACTCCTGATGTTGCGGCTGGTTTGTATGCAAAAATACTTGTTGGCGATGAGATTAAAGAATGGGAGCAACCGGATAGTACCAATGGTTATATGATTGGAGATAAGGTCTATTTTCCGACTAAAAACGATTCTGTATATGAATCTGTTATTGATAATAATATTTGGAGTCCAACCGCCTACCCCGCCGGATGGAAGAAGGTATAGATTATGGCTGCTATAGATATTGAAAACGTACTCTATACCTATGAACAAACAGACAAACATATCGAGACTGAAGGTGATATATTTGACAATTGATATAATATCACTCTCTAAAATAATAGGAGCGATTTCCATAATATTCGGAGTAGTGTTTAGCTTTTTCAAGTTTATAGAGAACAACAAAAAGCAAACCAAGGAAATAAAAAATATAAAAGCTGAACAAATGCTTGTTATTTACGCTTTAAGCGCTTGTCTTGATGGGCTTCATCAGCAAAACTGTAACGGCAAGGTTACAGAAGCAATCAATAAAATTGATAAATACATAAACCAAGCCGCTCACGACGAGTTGTTATAGGAAGAGAGTTGTTATGAACGGCAAGCTTATGCAAAAAATAAAAAAATTTTTGTCATTTTTAGTAAAAAAACATAATATAATATTGAGGGGGCAAAACATGAAACAAAGATTGTCAGCTTGGGCAAAAGCCGCAATAGTCAGAGCGATCAGAACATTTGCACAAACCGCAATAGCTACAATAGGAGTAGAAGCGGTTATATACAATATAGATTGGTTAGCAGTATGCTCAGCGTCGCTTTTGGCATCTTTGTTATCGTTGCTTACAAGTTTAGCAGGATTGCCCGAACTCAAGGATTGAGAGGGAAAAGTGGCAGCCTCTGTTAAAAAAATTTTGGATATAGCCAAAGCTGAAATAGGAACAAAAGCTACGGCTGTAAAGAAATGCAAATATAACACATGGTATTACGGCACAACAGTATCGGGTTCGGCATATGATTGGTGTGAGGTTTTTATACAATGGGTGTTTAACCAGGCTAAGGCTTCTGATATGCTCTATACAAAAACTGCCTCCTGTGGGGTGCAGGGCAAGGTGTTCAAAGACAAGGGCAGACTGGTTACATCAGGGTATAAACCGGGAGATCTGGTGATGTTTCACTGGTCAAATCAAAAATCGAGTTATGTGCCTTCTGTTTATACTCTTGATCATGTCGGAATTATTGAAAGTGTGAACAGCGACGGTAAAACTATTACTACTATAGAAGGAAACACAGGCTCATCAACTAACGGTGAGGTTATGAGAAGAGTCAGAAACTTATCAAGCGTTTCATGCGCCTGCAGACCTGCCTATGAAGACCAAAGTATGGATAAGTATTCTATGAGCAAGTGGTATGTGGGAACATTTTATATGGAACGTTTGTGGAAGACTTCGACCAAAAATGATTTCGGACAGGTAAAAGTATTGCAAATTCTTCTTAACGGCTATGGCTATAAAGGCAAGGACAGCAAAGTTTTGGCAGTAGACGGTGTTTACGGCACAAACACTGAATATGCAGTTGAGCAGTTTCAAAAAGCCAACAAACTGACTGTCGACGGAATAGTCGGAAATCCCGACTGGCGGCTATTGCTGAAGGAATATAAAAAGTAAATTCTTATTCACTTAACAATTTAATATAAAAATTAATATTCTGGGGATGAAGTTAGCTTTTTGTTATCTTCATCCCTTTGTTTTAGATATGTTTACAGCGGTATAATTATAATAAATAAAAAGAAAGTTTAGTTATAAATTTTAACTTCTTTGTGCTTTTTGACTATTGACTTTAGCTAATTAATACATTACAATGTTACCGTATTAATGAATGGAGGAAAAATGATGAAAAAATTTATTACTTTATTACTTGCTGTTTTAATGATCGGAGCGGTTCTTGCAGGTTGCGGTCAAAAAGCTGACACCAAATCGTCCGCCACAGATACAGCGGCAGTTGACGGTTCTGACCTTGATTATGTTCTTAATAAAGGAAGCTTGGTTGTAGGAATAACAGATTTTGAGCCTATGGATTACAAGGATAACAACGGAAACTGGATTGGATTTGATGCTGATATGGCTGCCTTGTTCGCAGAGAGCTTGGGTGTAAAGGTCGAGTTTGCTGAGATCGACTGGGATAACAAAATTATGGAGCTTGATGGAAAAACTATTGACTGTGTGTGGAACGGAATGACGTTGACTGACGAAGTTAAATCGGCAATGAGCTGTTCAAACGCTTACTGCAATAACGCACAGGTTGTTATTGTGAATTCTGATACGGCTGATAAGTACCAAAAAGCAGAAGATTGCAAAGATCTGAAATTTGCGGTGGAATCAGGCTCAGCAGGTCAGGAACAGGCAGAAGCTAACGGCTTTGAGTTTACTGAGGTTAAGGATCAGGCAACAGCTTTGATGGAAGTTGCATCCGGGACAAGCGATGCCGCTATTATTGATGCATTGATGGCTGCTGCTATGGTAGGCGAAGGCACAGGATATGAAAATCTTACATATACGGTATCTCTCAATTCCGAGGAATACGGCGTAGGTTTCAGAAAAGGATCTGACCTCACAGAAAAGATAAACGCTTTCTTTGATGAATGCAAAGGAAACGGCAAGCTTAAAGAAATCGCCGAGACATACAAAATTCAGGCTGCTTTGACAGACTAAAAATATCGTATGCTAACAAAGACAGAGGGCGAACGCGCACTCTGTCTTTGTTGTCTGGTTTTTGTTTTTTAATAACCAAATTTGGATTTTTCCTGTTGCGGGCTGTGTTTGTGCTTGAAGGAGATTATGCGTTTGAGTTAATATTTTTACTCTCATAGCGTTTAAAATATCCTATATGTATTTTGGAGCTTGCACCGGAGAAATTGATTTTGGGTTTTATATTTTTCTGTTTTAAAAGGATGTTTTTATGAATACTTTTTTGATAGTATTAGAGGCGCTCAATGTTGGCTTTTTGCAAACGTTAAAGCTGTTTGCAGTTACGCTTATCGGCGCTATACCGCTTGGATTGATTATATCCTTTGGCTCTATGTCAAAGTTTAAACCGCTTTCAGTTTTAGTAAAAACCTTTGTCTGGATTATCAGAGGCACGCCGCTTATGCTTCAGCTTTTAATAGTCTACTATTTCCCGGGACTTGTGCTGAACAATCCTATATGGGGTAGTGGTGAGAGCGGTCGATTTATAGCGGCGTCTATTGCCTTTATATTAAATTATGCATGCTATTTTTCCGAGATATTCCGAGGCGGTATTCAGGGAGTGCCTGTTGGACAAAAAGAAGCCGGCCAGGTTTTAGGCCTTTCGAAATCTCAGATATTCTTTAAAATCACGCTTTTGCAAATGATAAAAAGAATTGTACCGCCGATGTCTAATGAAATTATCACTTTGGTTAAAGACACTTCTCTTTCGCGTATAATAGCACTGCAAGAAGTTATATGGGCAGGACAATCGTTTATGAAAGGTGCCCAGGGTATTTCGGGTCAGATATGGCCGCTGTTCTTTACCGGTATTTACTATCTGTTGTTTAGCGGAATTTTGACTATAATTTTCAACAAGCTTGAGAAAAAGCTTTCGTATTTTAAAACTTAAGGAGGGTTTGTCGTGGCTATACTGGAAGTAAAAAATTTACATAAGAGCTTTGGCAAAACCGAAGTTTTAAAAGGAATAGACTTCTCACTTGAAGAAGGCGAGGTTTTGTCCATAATCGGGTCTTCCGGTTCGGGAAAAACTACGCTTTTGAGATGCTTGAATTCTTTGGAGTTTGCCGACAGGGGAACAATCACTGTAGCGGGAGAAAGTATATTTGACTCTTCAGTGGATTTGAAGGCACGTTCCGAAAAAACTTTGAGAGAAAAAAGACTGTATTTTGGGCTGGTGTTTCAGTCGTTTAATTTGTTTCCGCAGTACAGCGTGCTTGAAAATATCACACTGGCTCCGAAACTGTTAAAAAAAGCAACTAATGAAGAAATTGAAAAAACTGCACTCGAGCTTATTGACAGCGTGGGATTATCGGAAAAGATAAATAACTATCCTTGTGAATTATCCGGTGGTCAGCAGCAGCGCGTGGCTATTGCCAGAGCGCTTGCTCTAAAGCCACAGATCCTTTGCTTTGATGAGCCAACTTCTGCTCTCGATCCTGAGCTTACCGGAGAAGTTTTGAAGGTTATAAAAAGTCTTGCTGATAAAAATATGACTATGATAGTGGTAACGCATGAAATGAGTTTTGCTCATGATGTTTCGGATAAGGTGATTTTTATGGACAGCGGAGTTATTGCAGAGAGTGGATCCAATGAGATTTTGACAAATCCTCAATCACAGCGATTAAAAGCGTTTTTAAATGCTTTTGGAAAATAGCCGCATACAAGATGCATATTTCTGCATAATCTGCATATGGTGAAGAAAATCTTCTCTTAATATTTTTTATACAACCGCTTTACTCGTATAATTATACGGTGTTAGGCGGTTTTATTTTAAAAAAACGGAAAAACAAAATTATAAAATCAGTGTAATTTGTATATATAATAGAGGTAAATATGGAGCGATATTATTAAATTTGATAAAAATTGAATAAATATGCAAATTATGCTTGCATGTTTATTCAAAGTGGTGTATATTAGTGACAGTTAAATAAACATATAAAATGAAAAGAGGAAAAGAAATGAAAAAAGTATTATCTTTTATTTTAGCAGCAGTAATGCTTGTATCTTTAGCTGCGCTTGCCGGCTGCGGCAACAACTCAAAGACAGCAACAGGCAACGACGCTGCGTCTTCAGCAGAACAAACAGAGAACGTTCTTACAATGGCTACAAACGCATCTTTCCCACCATATGAATTTTATGATGAGGGAACAGAGATTGTCGGTATTGATGCTGAGATCGCTAAGGCTATTGCTGAAGATATAGGCATGAAGCTTGAAATAGTTGATATCGAGTTTGATTCAATTGTTACAGGAGTTCAGACAGGTAAATATGATATGGGTATGGCAGGCATGACAAAGACAGAAGAGCGTGAGCAGTCTGTTTCGTTCTCATCTAGCTATGCAAAGGCAACTCAGGTTGTTATCGTGCCTGAAGATTCTTCTATAAAAACTTCTGATGATTTGTTTGCAGACGGTGCAACCTATAAAGCAGGCGTTCAGCTCGCAACCACAGGCGACATTTACGCTACAGAGGATTTGGGAGCAGATAGAGTTACACAGTTTCAGACCGGTGCAGATGCTGTTGCCGCTTTGAAAGCAGGAAAGGTTGATTGTGTAATCATAGATAACGAGCCGGCAAAGTCTTATGTAAAGGCTAATGGAGGACTGAAAATTCTTGATACAGAGTATGTTACAGAAGAATATGCAATCTGCTTTGCAAAAGATAACACCGAGCTTTTAGAGAAAGTAAATGCTTCTTTGGAAAAGCTGATAGCAGACGGTACAGTTCAAAAAATCGTTGATAAATATATTACAGCTGACTAGTTCTTTTAATATTTTATAGTATAGGGGCGGAGTGTTTTCCGCCCCGATTTGCCATATAGGGGGGATAAAATGATGGAGTGGTTTGAAGGAATAAAATCTCAGTTTATATTAAATTTTATAGAAAAAAGCAGATGGAAATTAATGCTTACAGGCTTGAAAAATACATTGATCATCACAATATTAGCAGCTATAGTTGGAGTGATTATCGGTATTATTGTTGCGTCTATTCGTACTACCTATGACAATAATAAAGAGAGCATGAAGCGCAAAAAAACTTTTGGATATCGTTTGCTTGCATTTTTTAACGGAATATCAAAGATTTATTTGACGGTTATACGCGGAACTCCGGTAGTAGTACAGCTGCTGATTATGTATTTGGTTATATTTGCAAGCTCTAAAAATGATATTTTAGTGGCGACATTGGCATTTGGAATAAATTCGGGAGCTTATGTAGCAGAGATTTTGCGCGGTGGAATTATGTCTATTGACAAAGGACAGTTCGAGGCAGGAAGATCGCTTGGCTTCAACTATGTTCAGACAATGATTTACATAATTATTCCGCAGACTATAAAAAATGTCATTCCTACACTTTTAAATGAATTTATTGCACTTTTAAAAGAAACATCTGTTGCAGGCTATGTTGGCATTATGGATCTTACAAGAGCGAGTTATTCAATCAAAGGAGTAACATACACGGCGTTTATGCCACTCATAGCCGTAGCGCTTATTTATCTTTTGCTTGTAATGCTGCTTACTTATTTTGTAGGAAAAGTTGAGAGGAGGCTGAGAAAGAGTGAACGGTGATGTATTGATAAAAGTAACAAATCTCAAGCGCCATTATAACGACGGAGCTATCAAAGCGCTTGACGGTGTTGATATGGAGATAAAAGCAGGAGAAGTTATTGTTATTATCGGTCCTTCCGGTTCGGGAAAGTCTACCTTTTTGAGATCTCTCAATCTCTTGGAGCTTCCGACAGGCGGAGAAATTCTTCTTGACGGTGAGAATATAACTGCGCCCAATGTGAATATAAACAAGCACAGAATGAAAATGGGAATGGTTTTTCAACATTTTAATCTGTTCCCCAATATGACGATTTTGCGCAATCTTACTATTGCTCCTATGAAGCTGTTGAAAAAGAAAAAAGCTCAGGCAGAAGAAGCCGCTTTAAATTTATTGGAACGTGTGGGTCTCAAAGATAGGGCTGATGCATATCCGTCTCAGCTTTCCGGAGGTCAAAAGCAACGTGTGGCGATAGTCAGAGCGCTTTGTATGGATCCTGAAGTTATGTTGTTTGACGAGCCGACTTCAGCTCTTGATCCGGAGATGGTAGGCGAAGTTTTGGATGTTATGAAAGAACTTGCAAAAAACGGAATGACTATGGTGGTTGTTACCCATGAGATGGGCTTTGCAAAAGAAGTAGGAGACAGGGTTGTGTTTATGGACGACGGTGTTATTGTGGAAGAAGGCACGCCTGATGAGATTTTTAACAACCCAAAGTCTGAAAGATTAAAGGGCTTTCTTGCAAAAGTTTTGATGTAGTAGGGTAAAAATAAAATTAGATATTGTTAACGGCTTGATAAATGTATAATAAATATCAAGCCGTTTTTTATTGTTGGCATATTAGGATTTTTGTTTAATTTGGTTTCTTTGCTTTTTGTGAAGACTTGCCTTAAATTTGGGTTGAATTATTAAATCTGATATGTTATACTGATGTTCGTTGATAAAAATTCAAAGTGCTCAGTTTGATAGGGTGTTTTGTGCTGTTTGTTTCTTGAAGCAAGTTTCTTCAAATATAAAATTTGGAGCTGGATTATATAATTGAAAATAAAATAAAAAACACTTCAAAAAATTGATATAATTTATATATTACTTTATCTTTTTTAATGGTGATTAAATGAATGATTTCAAACATATTGTAGCTGAAAATATAATAAAATTACGCACCTCTTATGGTTTAACACAGGCACAGCTTGGTGAAAAGTTAAACTATTCTGATAAATCGGTATCAAAATGGGAAAGAGGAGAAGCACTTCCCGATGTTTATGTTCTTAAGCAGATTGCTGGTATGTTCAATGTAACCGTAGACTTTTTGCTTGTTGACCATAGCGGGGAAAAGGTATCGCTTAAAAAGCCGTTTCACCGATATAGCCGAAAAATGATTTCACTTATTGTTTTTTTAGGCGTTTGGGCGGCTGCAATACTGGCATTTGTAATATTATGGATGTCGGGAATTGTGGTGTGGCTTATCTTTGTATATACTGTACCGATATCTTTGATTGTGCTGCTTGTATTAAATTCTATATGGGGCAACCGAAAAAACAATCTTTATATAATATCGGGCATAGTATGGGGCATAATTTGTTCGGTGTATTTGACCGCTATCGATAAAAACTGGTGGCAGTTGTTTATACTTGGAGTACCCGCTCAAATTATTATTGTTTTAAGTTTCTTTATTAAGCGAAAGACTGATAAAAACTAAGCTTCTACTGACAGTAGAGTCGAATATTTCGACTCTACTTTTTTTGTTTTACCCGTAGATTGCAAAAGCGCGCATGTAGAGAAAATTTTGATTTAAGTAGGTTGAGTCAGCAAATACTTTGAGTAAAATGTAATTGTGGTTAAATAACCATCAAAATTTTTGTACAAGAATTTTATTTGAAGAGGAGATATAAACATGGATTATATTATCAGCTGTTGTTCAACTCTTGATGTTACTCCCGAGCACATCAAAGAGTCAGGGTTGGAGTACATAGGCTTTCATTATGTGGTAAACGGTGAGCAGCATATTGACGACTTGGGTCAGGAAATACCATTTTCAAAATTTTATGAGGAAATAAAAAAGGGCGCCGATACTTCGACGTCTCAAATATCTATAGGCGAATATGAGGATTATTTTGCAAAGCTGATGAGTAGCGGGAAAGATTTGATTCATGTCAGCCTGTCAACAGGAATATCAAGTACCTATCAGTCAGCCTGCGCCGCAGCGGAAAATATTCGTGAACAGTTTCCTAATCAAAAGTTGTATATTGTTGACAGCCTTTGCGCTTCTTCTGGCTACGGTTTGTTTATGGATTTGCTCAGTCAAAAACGCAGCAAGGGAATGTCAATTGACGATTTATTCATTTGGGCTAATGAAAACAAAAAGAACGTTTCGCATTGGTTTTGTTCAACAGATTTGTCATATTTTGTAAAAGGTGGCAGAATCTCAAAAACTTCCGGAGTAATAGGAGGAATTTTTGAAATATGTCCTGTTATGGATGTAACGCCCGAGGGTAAGCTTGAAGTTATCAAGAAAATCAGAACTAAGAAAAAAGGTTTGACTGAACTGGTCAATAAGATGGAAGAGCACGCTATAGGCGGACTCAACTATAGCGGACCTTGTTATATTTCACATTCTGAATGCATAGAAGACGCCGAATTTGTAAAGGATCTTATTTTAAAACGTTTCAAAAATATTGAAGAGGTAAAGATTTTTTATATTGGTACAACTATCGGCAGTCATACTGGCCTCGGTACAACAGCGCTGTTTTTTATTGGAGACAAGAGAGAAAAGGCTAAATAATTTTATATTTAAAATTCACGTTTTCGGCATCACACAGGAGATGATGATATGACCGATTCAAAAGCACTGAAAATACAATTACCGGATTATACGTTTTCGGAAGAAATAACAAATATGGTATCGCATATTGTAGGAGCTGTTTTCTCGGTAGCGGCAATAGTTGTAATGGCGATAGTATCTGCCAGACACCATAATGCGTGGGCTGTGGTGTCCGGCGCAATTTACGGAAGTACCTTGCTTATAATGTTTACTGTATCGAGCGTATACCATGGTTTATTTCCGTCTAACGCTAAAAAGGTTATGCGGGTTATAGATCACTGTGACATTTATTTTTTGATAGCCGGCACATATACACCGATACTTTTGTGCAAGATAAGGCTTGAGAATCCTGCTATGGCGTGGACGGTTTTTGGAGTGGAGTGGGGACTTGCGGCTTTTGCTGTAGTACTCAATGCGATAGATCTAAAGCGGTTTGAAAAAGTTTCTATGGTGTGTTATATCGGCATGGGCTGGTGCGTAGTCGCTGTAATCGGGCTGACTATCAAGACTATGACGATGAGCGGCTTTTTGTTGCTTTTATATGGTGGCATAGCTTATACAATCGGCGCTGTATTATACGTGATTGGCAAAAAGGTGCGTTACATGCATTCGGTGTTTCATGTGTTTGTAGTGATCGGAAGCGTTTTGCAATTTTTTTCGATTTTGTATTATGTGTTGTAAAGAGTATACTTAAAATATAAATGTATTAATGTGAGTTAAAAATATTTTCATTTTATAAAAATTAGATAAAAACATAAAAGTGGGTTCGTTATGAACTCACTTTGTTGCTTTTTAGTTATTAAATACGTATGAAAAAATTGTTTTGAGTGAAAATTCGACAAAATTTTTTTATTTTCTTTTCGAGCTATATATTATTAAAAATTTGTGATATAAATATAGGATAAATTAAAAAAGGAAAAGATGAACATGAAAATTGGATTTGATAACAACAAATATTTAGAGATGCAGTCGCAACATATCAGAGACAGAATATCACAGTTTGGAGATAAGCTGTATCTTGAATTTGGAGGTAAGCTCTTTGACGATTATCATGCGTCTCGTGTGTTGCCCGGCTTTAAACCTGACAGCAAGCTGCAAATGCTTATGCAGTTGAGAGATTCTGCTGAAATAGTTATTGTAATAAACTCTAATGATATAGAGAAGAACAGGGTAAGAGGCGACCTCGGTATTACATATGATTTAGACGTATTAAGGCTGATAGATGTTTTCGAAGGAAGAGGCCTTTATGTAGGCAGTGTTGTGCTTACACGATTTAACAAACAGCCTGCTGCCGTATCTTTTCAAAACAAGCTGGAAGCTAATAATATAAAAGTTTACCACCATTATTCAATTCCAAATTATCCACAAGATGTTGATCTTATTGTAAGTGACGAGGGTTACGGCAAGAATGATTACATTGAGACGTCGCGCGAGTTGGTGGTAGTCACAGCACCGGGGCCCGGCAGCGGAAAAATGGCGGTTTGTTTGTCGCAGTTGTTTCATGAGCATAAGCGCGGAATTTGCGCCGGTTATGCAAAATTTGAGACTTTTCCGATTTGGAACTTGCCGCTAAAGCATCCGGTCAACGTAGCGTATGAAGCGGCAACGGCAGATTTAAATGACGTTAATATGATTGATCCGTTCCACCTCGAAGCATACGGCAAAACCACTGTAAACTATAACCGTGATATCGAGATTTTTCCTGTTCTTAATACTATTTTTGAACAAATTTTGGGAGAATCTCCGTATAAGTCGCCTACTGATATGGGCGTTAATATGGCGGGCAACTGTATCTTTGATGATGAGATTGTAAGTCAAGCGGCTAAACAAGAAATCATAAGACGTTACTATACTGCGTTGTGCAATCATAAAAAAGGAAATGCGCCTGTGGAAGAGGCTTACAAGATAGGCTTGTTGATGAAGCAGCTAAAGCTTACGACAGATAATCGCGCGGTAGTTGCTCCGGCTTTGAAGAAAGCAGAAGAAACCGAAGATCCTGCTGCAGCTATAGAGCTGTCTGACGGAAAAATTATAGTTGGAAAAACTTCAAATCTTATGGGGTGCTGTGCAGGAATGTTGTTGAACGCTTTAAAATATCTTGGTAATATAGACGACAGCATACATTTGATTTCTCCTGAGGTTATCGAGCCGATTCAAAAGCTTAAGGTTGAGCATTTTAAAAGCGTAAATCCCAGGCTTCATACAGACGAGGTGTTAATAGCTCTCTCTATTTCAGCTCTCAACGATAAATATGCAAAATGTGCTTTGGAACAACTTTCTAAATTAAATAATACCGATGCTCATTCAACAGTTATTTTATCTCAGACGGATACCCGTACGCTCAAAAAACTCGGAATAAGACTAACAAGCGAGCCGCAGTACCAGTCAAATAAGCTGTATCAAAAATAATATTAGCAATACAGTTTAATTTTCTGTATTAGAATAAAATCTGAAGATGAATATCTGTAATCGCTAGATTTAATACAATATAAGGCAAGTAATATATTAAATTTCCAAATATTCCTTGATTTAACAACAAAATAGTAGTAAAATAATAAAGATGTATGTATTATTACATTTAATATTAATATTTTTTATAGGAGGAATTCTATTATGTCAGTAAAAGTTGCAATCAACGGCTTTGGCCGTATCGGTCGTCTTGCTTTCAGACAGATGTTTGGTGCAGAGGGCTATGAAGTAGTTGCAATCAACGATCTTACAGATCCTAAAATGCTCGCTAATCTTCTCAAATATGATACAGCACAGGGTGGATATTGCGGAACCTTGGGTGAAGGTCTTCACACAGTTGAGGCCGGCGAGAACTCAATTATAGTAGACGGCAAAGAAATTACAATTTATGCAAAGCCGAACGCTGCTGAGCTTCCTTGGGGAGAAATTGGCGTTGACGTTGTATTAGAGTGCACAGGTTTCTATTGCTCAAAAGAAAAGAGCCAGGCTCACATTGATGCAGGCGCAAAGAAAGTTGTTATTTCAGCTCCTGCCGGCAAAGATCTTAAGACTATCGTTTACAGTGTAAATGAAAAGACTTTAACAGCAGAGGATACTATCATTTCAGCTGCATCATGCACAACAAACTGCCTTGCTCCTATGGCTGATACTTTGAACAAGTATGCACCTATCCAGAGTGGTATTATGTCAACAATCCACGCTTATACAGGCGACCAGATGATTCTTGACGGTCCTCACAGAAAGGGTGACCTCAGACGTGCAAGAGCAGGCGCTGCTAACATCGTTCCTAAC
>DEKP01000022.1:12990-105214 GCA_002353935.1 Ruminococcaceae bacterium UBA2719
AAGGCTATCGGTCTTGTAATTCCTGAGTTAAATGGCAAGCTCATCGGTTCTGCTCAGCGTGTTCCTGTTCCGACAGGTTCAACAACTATACTTACAGCTGTTGTTAAGGGCACAGATGTTACTGTTGAGGGCATCAATGCTGCTATGAAGGCTGCAGCTTCCGAGTCATTTGGCTACAACGAGGATCCGATCGTTTCTTCTGACGTTATCGGCATGAGATTTGGCTCACTCTTTGACGCTACTCAGACAATGGTTTCAAAGATTGCCGATGACCTCTATGAGGTACAGGTTGTTTCATGGTATGACAACGAGAACTCTTACACATATCAGATGGTAAGAACTATCAAATATTTTGCTGAACTGTAATTTGAATTTAGTTTAATATTTGTTCTTAGTTTAATACAAAGCTTTCGGCGGGTTTTTACCCGCCGATTTTTTGTTGCCTTTGTTTGTTACCCCCCAACATTTATTATATAGCCCTTTTATTATAGAACTCCTTTATATAGAGCCAATTTTTATAAGTTAAAAAATTTTTTAAAAAACTATAAATTTGACCTTGACTTTTTTTGACCTTTGTTGTATACTATAATCAAAGGTCAGGGAAAGACAAACAAACTGTAGGGTTTTAAGCTTAAAACATGAATTTTTTAGCTTTAGATTTTACATAGATTTGTGAGCCTTTCAAAATAAAAGCAAAAGAGGTTTTAGTTATGCGTATAAGCGACTTGGTTGCTAAATATATAATAGATATGCTTGATGAGCAGGACGGCAACGCCGAGATAAAAAGAAACGAACTTGCGTCTGTTTTGGGCTGTGTACCCAGCCAGATCAACTATGTTATAACGTCTCGCTTTACTCCCGAACAGGGGTATATAGTAGAATCGAGGCGCGGCGGTGGCGGATACATACGTATTACGCGTATTAATGCAACGCGCCAAAATGCTATTATGCACATTATAAATTCCATAGGAAAGCGCTTAGACAGCGCTTCTGCTGAAATTATGCTTACAAATATGCTTTCGCGAGAAATTGTTTCTGAAAACACAGCTCGTCTGATAGCTTCTGCAATAAGCGAGCGCGCATATTTTGATGTTCCGCAGCAATATCGTGATTTGCTCAGAGCAGCGGTGTTTAAAAATATGCTCTTGACACTGCTTCAAAGCGGTGATTAGCAAATTATGAAGCTTACAAAAATTGATAAAATATTTATAAAATAAAGATTATATTTATTTCATGTTTAATATAAGGAGGAATAATTATGTTATGTCAACATTGTGGAAAAAACCAGGCTACAACACATATAAAATCTATGGTAAACGGAAAATATACTGAATATATGTTATGTTCTCAGTGTGCAGAGGAGATGGGATATACTGATATGTTCAGTTCATTTGACAGCGATTTTAACTCGCTGTTAGGGTCATTCTTCTCGAATGCTCTGCCCGAGCGCAGCGGTGCTACTAGGTGCTCTCTATGCGGTTCGTCTTATAATGATATCACCGCATCAGGAAAGGTCGGCTGTGCTAATTGTTATGACACGTTCTATTCAGAGCTTATGCCCACAATCAGGCGCGTGCATGGGAATACCGAACACTGCGGAAAACGTCCGAATGTTTTTAAAACAAAAGAAAAAAGCAAACATAATACAAATTCTATAGATGATTTAAAAGCTAAAATGGACGTAGCAATAAAAGAACAGAATTTTGAAGAAGCTGCAAGGCTTAGAGATGAAATCAAGAATTTGGAGGGAACAAAATGAGTGAAGCAGTAGTATCAACGAGAATACGCCTTGCGCGCAATTTGAAAGAATATCCGTTTCCTAACCGAATTAGTGAGGACCAGGCTAAGGAAGTAGCAGACAGGGTGATATCAGCGTTGTCTGATATGGATAAAAAATTCAATCGTATTGATATGAGCGAGCTCTCACAAGCTCAACGCTTAGCCTTAGTAGAGCAACATTTGATAAGCCCTGAGTTTGTTGAAAAAAGACCGTATAGAGTTTTGCTTTTGTCAGATGATAACAGTGTATCAATTATGCTCAATGAAGAAGATCATATTCGCCTTCAAGTAATAAAACCGGGGCTTGATTTGGAAGAAGCCTATAAGATCGCGGATGAAATAGACGACTGCTTGTCAAAAAAACTTAATTTGGCTTTTTCAGAAAGGCTGGGATATTTAACTCAATGTCCGACTAATTTGGGCACTGCTTTGAGAGCTTCTGTAATGCTACATTTGCCGGCATTGCAAAAAAGCGCATCAATTTCAAGAATAGCTTCAAATCTCTCAAAGCTCGGTCTTACTATTCGTGGAATCTACGGAGAAGGTTCAAATTCAAGCGGAGCGCTTTATCAGCTATCAAATCAGGTTACGCTGGGAATATCAGAAAAAGCAGCGGTAGAAAATTTGAAAAACATTGCAAACCAGTTGATCTCTCAAGAGATAAAAACAAGGGATAAAATGTTAAAAGACATTGAGGTTCAAGACAAAGTGTGCAGATCGCTTGGAATACTCAAAACTGCAAAGCTTATCAGCCATACCGAAGCGATGGAGCTTATTTCAAACGTACGCTTAGGAGTTTCAGGCAAACTGCTAGACACCTTGACTCTTGACAGCATAGACAAGCTGACCGTTGAGATTCAACCGGCTAATATAATGATAAAACACGGCGAGGAAATGTCGGTCAGAGAGCGAGATATCAAGCGTGCGGATATTCTGCGTGATAGCTTTAATTAATATAGATTTGTTCATTGTTTACCAGTTATGCTCTTTGAGCAAATGATGTAAATATACTGTATTATTAAATGAATTTTAAGTGAAAAGAAAGAAGGGCTACTATGTATAATTTCAAAGGATTTACACAAAAAGCGAATAATGCACTTAATATTGCTATCAGGAGTGCGTCAGATTTGGGACACACATATATCGGAACAGAGCATATTTTATTAGGCCTTATAAAAGAGGACAGCGCAGTTGCAGCCGCAGCGCTAAAGCAGTGTGGACTGACATCAGACGGCTTGGAAAATTTGATAAAAAATAATATAGGCGTTGGATCAAAAACAGCATTGACGCCTGATGACTTTACTCCTAGGACAAAGCGCATTATGCAGATGTCGGTTATCAATTCTGCGCGTCTTGGGCATAACTATGTAGGCACAGAGCATCTTTTGATGTCGCTGCTGTCAGAGTCTGATAGCTATGCTGTGCAGTTCTTAAACGAGCTGGGAATATCTGTCCAAAGCGTTTTAACAGCTCTAAATTCTGGAATGAATGAAGAGTTTCAATCGGGCGGCAGTTTTGATTCTTTTGAAAACTCATCAAACGGAGCAAAATCAAACTCCAATTCCAACACAAAAACCTTAGATAATTTCTCCAGAGATTTGACAAAAGCCGCAACTTCGGGAGAGATTGATCCTGTTATCGGCAGAGATGAGGAAATTCAGCGTATTATTCAGATCTTGTCCAGAAGAACAAAGAACAATCCCTGCCTTATTGGTGAACCGGGCGTAGGAAAAACTGCCGTAGCGGAAGGCTTGGCGCTGAAAATCGCAAACGGCGAAGTGCCGGAGCATCTTAAAGATAAGCGTATAGTCGCGCTTGACCTTACATCTATGATAGCCGGAACAAAGTATCGCGGTGACTTTGAAGACAGGATAAAAAACGCCATAGAAGAAGTCAAAAAGGCTAAAAACGTTATACTGTTTATAGACGAATTGCATACTATTATCGGCGCAGGCTCTGCAGAGGGTTCTGCAGATGCGGCAAATATTTTAAAGCCCAGTCTAGCCCGTGGCGATTTTCAGGTAATAGGCGCCACTACTCTTGAAGAATATCGCAAATATATTGAAAAAGATGCGGCGTTAGAGCGCAGATTTCAGCCGGTAAAAGTTGGAGAGCCGAGCAAAAAAGAATCGATTCTGATCCTCAAAGGTTTGAAAGACCGTTATGAAGCTCACCACAAAGTAAAGATCTCTGATGAAGCGATAGAGGCTGCGGTCAAACTCTCCTCACGCTACATTTCAGACAGATATTTGCCCGACAAAGCGATTGACCTGATAGATGAAGCGGCGTCAAAAGTTAGATTAAGCGAGCTTACTTATCCTGCGGAAATCAAGGAGCTTAGTGAAAAAATAGATAAAATAGAACAGGAAAAAGCTTCAGCGATAAACGAGCAGGATTTTGAACGCGCTGCAGCACTAAGAGATGAACAAAAGTCATTGTCGGCAGAACTTGAGAAAGCGAAAAAAGAATGGCAGGAAAAGCAAAAACAGATAATGGGAGAGGTCACAGGCGAGGACATTGCCCAAATTGTTTCTGCATGGACGAAGATACCAGTTGTTGAGCTGACAAAAGAAGAAAGTGAGCGCTTGCTGAATATGGAGAATATTTTGCACGAACGTGTTGTAGGTCAGGATGAAGCAGTATCAGCTGTAGCGCGTGCGATCCGACGTGGCAGAGTCGGAATTAAAGATCCTAAACGCCCTATAGGTTCGTTTATCTTTTTGGGTCCAACTGGCGTTGGTAAAACCGAGCTATGCAAGGCTTTGGCAGCGGCGATGTTTGGCGATGAAAACGCTATGCTGAGACTTGACATGAGCGAATATATGGAAAAGCATACTGTATCTCGTTTGGTAGGTTCGCCTCCCGGCTATGTAGGATATGAAGAAGGCGGTCAGCTGACAGAACAGGTAAGGCGTAAACCATATTCGGTTGTTTTGTTCGACGAAATTGAAAAGGCTCACCCGGATGTGTTTAATATGCTGCTTCAAATTTTAGAAGACGGCAGGCTGACCGATTCACAGGGCAGGACCGTAGATTTTAAGAACACGGTTATCATCATGACATCTAACGTAGGCGCGCGTCTTATCAGCGACAATCAGCCGTCGCTAGGATTCACTTCTCAGGAGCAAACAGAAAACAAGACGGTAAAAGAAAAGGTGCTCAGTGAGCTTAAAAATGTTTTCCGTCCGGAATTTTTGAACCGTGTTGACGATATTATAGTGTTTAATAAACTGTCACAAGAAGAGATAAAAGAAATAGCACAAAAAATGCTTATCACCTTAAAAGACAGATTAAAAAACCTAGGGGTTGAGATTCAATTTACAGACAAGGCGGTTGAACAAATCGCAACAGTTGGATTTGACGCTACTTATGGCGCTAGACCTCTGAGAAGGGCAATTGTCAGCAATATTGAAGATAAGCTCAGCGAGAAGATGCTTGAAGCAGATTTTGACCGTTCAAAGCCTATTGTATGTGATTATGACGGTACAAAATTTGTGTTTGAAAATTAAAAATTTATCTTAAAAAATCAAAATCCGCACTGTAATTACAACAGTGCGGAAATTTTTATTGCATTTAAAAGGCTTTTGTGATAATATTTATATGCTACGTAAAAATTTTTATATTTTTAGCAACATTATGCGTGTGTTTTTTGCTTATGGCAAAAATGCAGGCTCAGTTTTAATACACGCTTTTGTTGTGATTAAAATTTTTGCGTAGCAGCTTGAGCTATGTGTTTTTCATGCGTAGCTCGTGAAAGCGGCTGCGCATTTTTTTATTTTATATTGCATTTATTATTTATGTATGATAATATATTTTTGCTAGATAATTGAATTTGCAATGATAAATACAATAAACAAGGGATAATTATATCCTTTTTTTGCTCACACTTATGTTTGGTAAAAATGCGAGCTTCAGTGTGAGCGCAAACATTTTGTGTTTATCATTCGATTATCTAGCAGTAGTCGAAGTTCGTGTTTTTCATGCGTAGTTTGTGAATTCGTTCATTCGGCTGCGCATTTTTTATTTGAGTAGAGTGATTATTATGTCGGAATTTAACATTGAATTATTTGGTGAAAAATTGAAATTTTTAAGGGAAAGGTATGAGATGTCACAGCAGGAAACGGCAGACACTTTGGGTGTAGCTGTTTCTGATTATTGTGATTACGAACAGGGTAAAGCACAACCCGATCTTGAGACGCTGTACAAAATCAGCCAAAATTTTCTTACATCAATTGACTATATGCTAGATCCGAAAGTTGGAGTGACTTTTAAATTATTGGAAAAATTAGAAGAAACTGATTTTGACAGATATTATACTATGGCTATGAAATATATAAAAAAGTTTGATAAAATTTTAAACCTCTGATAGTAAATGCTGTCAGAGGTTTTTGTTATATAATATTTTATTAATTGTTTAAAACGGATGAGGTTGTTTCTGATTCGGTTTTTTCTGCTGCGTTTGTTTGAGCTTCGGCGGTTTCTGTTGCAGAGGTTTTTGAGCTGTTAGTATCTTTCAAAAGACCGTTTTTATATTTCAGCGCAATAATTTTTGTAACGCTGTTGTCGATTTGCTCTTGTGTGATAGATCCGTCTTTTACGGCATTTTCAAAAGCTTTTAAATAATCGTCAATATTTTCAGGCATCAAAAGTATATCGATACCGGCATTTACTGCGTTTTTAACTATTTTATTAGCAGTGTAATTATCGGTTATTGCCGCCATCTGGAAGCTGTCCGAAATAACAACTCCGTCAAATCTAAGTTCTTCTTTAAGTAACTGAGAAATTACTTTAGGCGATAGGGTAGCAGGGTAGGTTTCGTCAATATCGGAAACTACCAGATGACCTACCATTACCATATCTGCTCCGGCTTCCAGCCCTGATTTAAACGGTAAAAGCTCTTCGCTGACAATAACATCCTTTGTTTTGTTAACATAAGCAAGTTTTTCGTGTGTATCTTCTTTGGTGTCTCCGTGGCCGGGAAAGTGCTTAAGCGCCGTCATAACTTTGCCGTCTTTAAAGCCCTTTACTGCACTTGAGATTAAAGACGCTGCTTGATTAAAATCGTCAGAATATGCGCGTTCGCCTATAACAGTGTTTGAAGGGTTGCTCCATACGTCTGCAACAGGCGCAAGGTCAAGGTTGAATCCGAATTTGCTGATATCAGAGGCTATGGTTTTTGCGTTGTCGTAGGCGGTTTTTTCACCCTTATCTTTATATTTATACATATCTTCAAATTCGGTTGTGCCCAGTTTTTCTTGGGCTCTTGCTACAGTTTTTCCTTCTTCATCTATAGCTATAAACATAGCGGTCTTGGCGTAGGACTGAGAGTTTTTGATCATTTCGATTGTTTGCTCCTCGTCTTCAAGGTTTTGTGAAAAATAGATTATTCCGCCGACAGGATATTTTTCAAGAGCTTCTTTGGTAGCGTCTCCCGCAGCAGTTGCAACGTCTACACCTGTCAGCGATTCGGGAGTAACTATCATCATTTGGCAAAATTTTTCCTTGTTAGACATGTCTTTTACATATTCTTTTGCAAGGTTAAGATATTTTTCATCAATAGTAATCTGCGTTGGAGCTTCTGTGGGAGCTTGAGTAGGAGCCTGTGTAGGTTCTTGAGTTTCAAGCTGTTCAGTAGCGGCTTGAGGGGCTTTGTTGTCGAGGTTTTTAGCATTCGCAAATTTGTATATAGCGAATAATACTAATAAAAGGACCAAAACGCTTGCTGAGATGATAAGAATTTTTGCTGCAAGCGGAGAAAGTTTTCTTTTTACATGCTTAAAATTTTGAGCCATGTTCCCACCCTTTTTCTGCATTTTAGTTTCTGTTTCTGTTTTATGCACTAAAATTAATCAGTACATATTTAAATGTTATCACAGAATATTATAAAATGTCAACAATTTTCAGCGACAAAAGCAGGTGGAATTTGACATTTTTTAATAAATATAAAAATTGCCCATATTCGATGAACGAGTATGGACAATTTTTCTTTTAAAAGAGTATCAAAACTGAAAAATCATATGCTTGTATGCTTGTCACAGCTTAAAAGTATTAATAAACCCCACTAAATTGAAACTATAATTCAGTGGGGTATGTTTATTAATTATGATAAAGAAGCAAGGTAATCCATAAAGTTTTCTTTATTTTCTTTAGCCGTTGTAGTTGGACGACCTAAATCATCTCTAGCTCCGATAGAACACTTTACTTCTATTAAGGTAAGTTCGTTTGCTTTTTTTGCATTATTTAATTCTTTGTCAAGAGCAGTAAAGTCATTTACGCTCACTACGTTTTTATATCCACAGCCCTTTGCTATCTCTGCAAAATCAAGCTTAGAAGCAACTGTCGGCATACCGCCTACGGTTTCATGAGCAGAATTGTTGATAACAATATGCACAAGATTATGAGGGGCGTTTGCTCCGATTACTGCCATGGCGCCCATGTGCATAAGCACCGCACCGTCTCCGTCTATGCACCAGATTTTCTGATTTTTCTTTTGCAGTGCAATCGACAGGGCAATAGATGAACTGTGTCCCATAGAACCAACGGTTAGGAAATCATATTTATGGCTTTGCTTATTAGTTTCTCTAATTTCAAAAAGCTCGCGTGAGGCTTTGCCTGTTGTAGAGATAATGATATCATCTTTTGATACGTCAACTATGTGTTTTATTATGTCTTCACGTACCATAGAGTTATCATTTTTGTACTCAACTTTTTCGTCAAATTCAAGCGCTCCCTTTTTTACAACGAACGCTACCTGTTTTCCCGAATCAAGCAGAGGCTGCCAAAGCTTTAATTGATTTTTGACCTCATCCTCGGTGGTTTCCTTTGTTATTATATATGTCTGAATGTCCATATCTTCCAATAACTTTACGGTAACTTCACCCTGGTAGATGTGCTGAGGTTCATCATGAACACCGGGCTCTCCACGCCAGCCTACAAAGAAAATACAAGGTATGCCATATACTTTATCATTTAGTAGAGAAGCGACGGGATTGATAATATTACCGATACCGCTGTTTTGCATATATACGATAGGAACTTTTTTAGTAGCTAGGTAGTATCCTGCGGCAAGAGCTGTGCAGTTGCCTTCGTTCGCTGCTATAATATGCCTGTCGCTGATTGAATGATTATGGATAAGATAGTTACAAAGCGGCTTCAACTGAGAGTCGGGCACTCCGGTAAAAAAGTCATAATCTTTTAAAAAATCAAGTTTCATAATTTTCTCCTTACAGCTCGTCGATAAGTGTTATGATTTCTTTGAACGGCATTAGTTTTGAGTCAACCTCTTTAGCTCTATGGCATCTTAAAATTTCGTTAGCTGTCTGCTGCATAGCCGGAAAAGCGCTTCTGGTTAGTTGATTTGCATATATCACAATGTTTACGCCATGAGAAGAAAGCTCTTCTTCTGTAACACTGTTAAACGAGGTGGGAACAACTACGATAGGAGTCTTGTTGTCTTTTTCGCGGAACTTATCGCAGAATTCAAAGATTTCATCAGGCTCTTTCTTTCTCGAGTGAATCATAATTCCGTCTGCACCGGCCTCGACATAAGAGAACGCACGCTTTAAGGCGTCGTCCATACCCTGTTCTAAGATCAAACTCTCGATTCTTGCGATAATCATAAAGTCGTCGGTAAGCTGAACTCGCTTGCCCTCACGGATTTTTTCACAAAAATGCTCTATGGTATCCTGAGTTTGTACAACCTCGTTACCAAAAAGAGAGTTTTTCTTCAAACCGGTTTTATCTTCAATAATTATCGCTGAAACACCAATGCGCTCAAGGGTGCGAACGGTATATACAAAGTGCTCTGTAAGTCCGCCGGTATCACCGTCTAAGATGATCGGTTTTGTTGTAACTTCCATAATATCGTTGAGTGTTTGAATACGTGAGGAGAAATCAACAAGCTCAATATCCGGTTTGCCTTTTGCCGTGGAGTCACAAAGAGATGAAACCCACATAGCGTCAAACTGATCGAGCTTCCCATCTGTTTCTACTACGGTTTTTTCAGCTATTATACCTGTCAGGCCGTTATGAGCCTCAATTGTTTTTACAATAGGACACATAGCTACTAATTGGCGCAGTCTTTTTCTGCGGTATTCAGGCATAGAGAGCTTTTCTTTTAATTTTAAGTCGATCTTTTTTACGCTTTCGGTTGTGGTATATTTTGCTTCTATCAGTTTTCCGCCGTATTTTGCTAAAGATCGCACTGCGCTTTTTCTGAGTATTGCTTCGGGACCGGTTTTCCAGTTGTCTCCATGGATAACATAATCGGGTTTTATTTGATCAATAATATCATCATATAGCATATCGTCCTGAACCACAACCTCGTCAACTCCGTCAAGGCTTTTGTACATACGAACGCGTTCTTCAAATGGAATAGTGGGAAATCTGTTGTATCTGATAAGAGCTTTATCGCTGAGTGCGCCTACAATAACCTTGCCCAGTTTATGAGCTTCTTCAATTATATGAAGATGTCCCTCGTGAATGATATCGGTACAAAAGCAGGTATAAACAGTTTTCATATTTAATTCTCCTTATAATAAACCGGAACTTTAATATCATATTCTTTCAGCGCATCTTTAAACACATCAAAGAAGTCAAATATATCTTCTTCGTCAATTGCTCCCAGCGCGCAAAGACGGAAGGTGTTAGTGGTGGATATTTTTCCGGGATAAATAGTAAATCCGCGTTCATAACAGTAGTCATGCACCTTATCAAAATCCCAGTTTTTATCGTCGGGATAAATAGCAGATACAACCAAGCCTGCTTGCCACTCTTTTTTGATTACATCTTTAAAACCAAGCTCTTTTAGTCCGTTATAAATAGCGTTATAAACTCTTGTGTGTCGAGCCCACTTGTTTTCTTCACCCTCAACAAAATATTCGTCAAGAGCCTGTCTTGTGGCGTAGACAGTTTGTACCGGCGGAGTAAAGTGCATTTCACCGGTTCTTTCAAAGAAATCATACTGCATAAACAGATTACAGTAATACGATCTTTTGGGATAATCTTTTGATTTTATGATCTCATTGGTGTTGCCTATAATGAAAGAAAGTCCGGTCATAGCCATAAGACCCTTTTGCGCTGATGCCATGCAAAAATCGATATTATCTTTTTCTATATCAATCGGGATCATGGCAAGAGTTGATGTTGTGTCAACTGTAAATATAGCGTTATACTTATGTGCAAGCTCGCCTATTTTTCTGATAGGATTAAGAATTCCTGTTCCGGTTTCGTTATGAGTAGTATGTACAAGAGCTATGTCAGGATTTTCTTTTAAGGTTTTCTCTACTAACTTGAGATCAGGCAATTCGTCAACCGCAAATTTCAGATCAATATGCTCAAGACCGTAGTATTGGCATATTTCAACCGCGCGTGTGCTGTAAGCTCCGTTATTTATTACCAAAATCTTCTTATCCTTTGGCAACAAAGAGTTTAAGCATACGTCGATATTGATTGTTCCTGAACCGCAAAACAGCACCGAAGTATACTTTGCGGGATCGGCATGGACAACTTTGAGCAGATCGCGTCTGATAGAAGCCATCAATTCATCAAACTCTTTTTCTCTAGGACAAATGTCCGGAACTATTTGAGCCATTTTTACCGTATCGGTTGTAGTAGAAGGCCCGGGATTTAAAAGTATGTTTCTTTTAACTTGCATAGTGTCACTCCGTTCAGTTTATAGATTAAAATATTAAAATTTTGAACAAAATATAAAAAGGTGTTTGTGAACAAAAAATCGAATTTTACATTTAAAATATATTGATCATTGCTAGAGCTTAAATAAAAATTCAGTTCAACATAAGAAATAATAATTCGCTAAATTGTTAGGTTTTAAGAGGGTTATGAAGCAAGACTAATATAAAATAAAAATATAATATATTATTGTTTTGCTTAAATGCTATTGTGAATATGCTTAATATAAAAAGAATCACAAGCACAATAAAAACACAACGATAGTATCACAAATTATCGTAGCTGTCAATTGTTTTTGAACATATATGTAAAAATATGCCCTGCATTATATAGCAGAGCATGTTTTTTATTCTTCCATTTGTTTTCCCAAAAAAGCAGCTGCTGATTGAGCCAGTTTTATTTCTGTTTCTGTTGGGATTTTAATGTTGTCGCCTTTGAGCATTATTACTGCTCCGGTTACGTCTCCCGAAGCTATGATTGGGTAAATAACCGCTGCAGTACGATTTATACCTTCCACAGGCTCAACTTCGTCTACAGAATTGGTATGAGCGCTGTAGCTTCTTCTGTTTTCCATATAATTTTCCAGAGCGCTTGATACCCTGCGCTCTAAAAATTCCCTTTTTGACACTCCGGCAGCTGCAATGATATGATCTCTGTCGCAAACAAGCGTTGGCATTGAGCTGATTCTTGACAGCACGTCGGCATATTGTGCCGCAAAGGTTGACATTTCTCCTACAGGTGAATACTTTTTAAATATAACCTCGCCGTCTGTTGCTGTGAAAATCTCCAGCGGGTCGCCCTCTCGTATTCTCAGAGTGCGTCTTATTTCTTTTGGGATTACAACACGTCCCAAGTCGTCTATTCTTCTTACAATTCCCGTCGCTTTCATCAATAAAACCCTTTCCTATAAATATTGATGCCTGATGGCAAAATTTTATAAAATATAAAATGATTGATAATTGCAAATTTATTTCTGCAAGAGTTATTGTTTGACTAATATAGAGAATTATGTAATGATTTTTAAAGACTTGATATTATTTTATTGATTCGATAAAAGCATATTGTTGACATAAGTTTTTTATCATTTTATACTTAATAAGTACAATAAAAAGATTGTGTCGATATATAATAAAAAATTCATTAAATTGAACTTTAATTTGAGGAGCTAAAAAATGAAAGAGTTTTTAAGATTTGTTAAATTTGCTTTGTTTTCAATAAGTGCCGGACTGATTCAAATAGGAAGCTTTACGTTGCTAACAAAGCTTACGCCTTGGAGCTATTGGCCGTGTTATCTTATATCGCTTGTATTAAGTGTTTTGTGGAACTTTACTTTTAATAGAAAGTTTACTTTCCGTTCGGCTGCCAACGTGCCTGTCGCTATGATCAAGGTTATGTTGTATTATGCGGTTTTTACTCCTGTTACAACTATATTAGGCAATTATCTTGTCGAAACTTTGATGTGGAATGAATTTTTGGTAACGGCGATGAGTATGATTCTTAATTTTGTTACGGAATTTTTGTATCAAAGGTATTTTGTTTTTGGAAAAAATATTGACAACGCAAAAAACGCTAAAAAAAATAAGGACAATCTTAATAATTTTGAAATTGAACAATAATATAAAACGGCGAGACTTGGTGTGTATAATAATCTCTGAAATATTTTGGTTTACTGACAACGTAATGTTTGCAGTTTTCAGTAATTATATAAACAAATCAAAAATTAATAGAATAAGGCATCCTGTGTGCTCTACATAGGATGCCTTAAAATTTGTATTTGTTTATCTGCCGAAAATTATTAGTTTATCAAACAACGCCCTGAGCTAGCATAGCGTTTGCAACCTTTTCGAAGCCAGCAATGTTAGCGCCGACAACATAGTCACCCTCAAAACCATAACGTTTTGCAGCGTCATCAAGATTATGGAAGATGTTAACCATGATGTTTTTGAGTTTAGAATCAACTTCTTCAAATGTCCAAGAAAGACGCTCTGAGTTTTGGCTCATTTCAAGAGCAGATGTAGCAACACCGCCTGCGTTAGCAGCTTTGCCCGGAGCAAAGAGTACGCCGTTTTCTTGGAGATACTTTGTAGCGTCTAAGGTAGTAGGCATGTTAGCGCCTTCTGCAACAGCTTTGCAGCCGTTTGCTACCAGTGCCTTGGCGTCTTCTAAATTGAGCTCGTTTTGAGTAGCACAAGGAAGAGCAATGTCGCATTTGATAGACCAAACGTTAGTGCCTTCAGCCTTTTTATCATGATATACAGCGCTGCTGCGTTGAGCTGCATACTCAGTAAGTCTTGCGCGTTTAACTTCTTTAACTTCTCTTAAAAGCTCTACGTCAATACCCTCGCTGTCATAAATCCATCCTGTAGAATCAGAAACAGTAACAACCTTAGCGCCTAACTGCTGAGCTTTTTGAGTAGCATAGATAGCAACGTTACCTGCGCCGGATACGCAGATGGTTTTACCTTTTATGTCAATGCCGTTTGATTTCAGCATTTCATCTGTTAAGTAGAGAAGACCATAACCTGTAGCTTCTGTTCTTGCGAGTGAGCCGCCGTATGTAAGACCCTTGCCGGTGAGGACACCCTCATATAAGCCTTTGATTCTCTTATATTGACCAAACATGAATCCGATTTCGCGAGCGCCGGTACCGATATCGCCGGCAGGAACATCTGTGTCAGCTCCGATATATTTGCAAAGCTCTGTCATGAAGCTTTGGCAGAATGCCATAACTTCGCGGTCTGATTTTCCCTTAGGATCAAAGTCAGATCCGCCCTTACCGCCGCCGATAGGAAGACCGGTAAGAGAATTTTTGAAAATTTGCTCAAAGCCCAAAAATTTAATAATACCTATATTTACCGAAGGATGGAGACGTAATCCGCCTTTGTACGGACCGATAGCAGAATTAAACTGTACGCGGTAACCGGTGTTAACCTGTACCTGGCCGTTATCATCAACCCACGGAACGCGAAATTTGAACTGTCTCTCAGGCTCACAGATTCTCTCAAGCAAAGCCTGCTTTTTGTATTCTTCTTCATTTGCTTCGATTACAGGGCGTAAAGAGTTTAATACCTCATCAACCGCTTGTAAGAATTCCGGTTCAGCGGAGTTCTTTTCTCTGACTTTAGCCAGAACTTCATCAACATAAGACATAATAAATTCCTCCTAAATTTTTAATTTTAGAATTTTTTAAAAAATAAAAAATCCTGCAACATAGACATTATACAATGTACAAATGAATTTTGCAAGATTTTTTTTAATATTTTCAAAAAAGCATAAAAATGCAATAAGTTTCAGCAAAAAAAGCGCAAATTTGCAACATTTATATTTCAAAAATGCAATATTAGCTTTTGCTGCTAAGATATTCATCAATGGATTTTGCGGCTTTTCTGCCTGCACCCATAGCGAGGATAACGGTAGAAGCTCCGCTTACAGCGTCGCCGCCTGCGTATACAGCTTCTCTAGAAGTTTGCCCGGTTTCTTCTTGCGTTACTATACATTTGCGACGATTTGTTTCAAGACCTTTAGTGGTCTCTGAGATCAGCGGATTTGGAGATGTGCCGAGAGCCATGATTACGGTATCGACATCTATATCAAATTCAGAGCCGTCTATGGGAACAGGAGAACGTCTGCCGCTTTGGTCGGGTTCGCCCAGCTCCATTTTGATACATTTTATACCTGATACCCAGTCGTTTTCGTCGGTTAAAATTTCAACAGGATTTGTCAGAAGGTCAAAGATTATCCCTTCCTCTTTAGCGTGATGCACTTCTTCGGCACGGGCAGGAAGCTCTTTTTCTGATCTTCTGTAAATTATATGAACTTCTGCGCCGAGTCTGAGTGCGGTTCTTGCTGCATCCATAGCAACATTTCCGCCACCGACTACCGCCACGCGCTTACCTATCATAATAGGAGTGGTGCTTTCTCCGCTGTATGCCTTCATAAGATTACTGCGTGTTAAATATTCGTTAGCTGAGAAAACGCCGTTTGCGTTCTCTCCTTTGATACCCATAAATCTTGGTAGTCCTGCTCCGGAGCCAATGAATACGGCGTCAAAGCCTTCTTTTTCAAAAAGATCATCAACGGTCAGAGATTTTCCGATTACAACGTTGGTTTCAAATTTAACACCCAATGATTTTATATTATCAATTTCCTTTTGAACAACAGTATCTTTCGGAAGTCTGAACTGGGGGATACCGTATATCAAAACTCCGCCGGCTTTGTGTAAGGCTTCAAAAATTGTAACTTCGTATCCAAGTTTTGCGAGGTCTCCGGCACACGCAAGACCAGAGGGGCCGGAACCGATAACGGCAACCTTTTTGCCGTTTTGCTCTTTTTGAACAGAGGGCTTGAGACCTTTTTCCATAGCGTAGTCAGCTACAAAGCGCTCCAGCTTGCCGATAGCAATAGCGTCCCCTTTGATGCCTCTGATACATTTGCCCTCGCACTGAGTTTCCTGAGGACATACGCGCCCGCATACAGCAGGTAGGGTAGAGGAATCTGTGATAGTCTCATACGCCTTAACAAAATCTCCGTTTTTAATATGTTCAATAAAATGAGGAATATCAATGTTTACGGGGCAGCCCTCAACGCATTTTGGCTTTTTGCAGTTTAAGCAGCGTGTCGCTTCATCTATAGCTTCTTTATCGTTGTAACCGTAGCAAACTTCTTCAAAGTTAGTTGCTCTGACTTTTGGGGCTTGTTCACGTACAGGTATTCTTTTCATCATATCCATTATTCGTCACCTCCGCAATGGTTGCAGCCGCCGTGGTGAGTTGCGCCCTCTTTGGCTTTGAGATATGCTCTGCCCTCGACGGTTTTATATATTGTTGCACGTTTCATAGCTTCATCAAAATCTACCTTGTGACCGTCAAACTCAGGTCCGTCAACACAAGCAAATTTTACTTCGTTATCAACCGTTACTCTACATGCTCCGCACATACCTGTGCCGTCTACCATAATCGGATTGAGAGATACAATTGTCGGAATATTGAGTTTTTTTGTAGTAAGGCAGGTGAATTTCATCATAATCATAGGACCGATAGCGACGCAGTGATTATATTCATGACCTTCGGCTACAAGATCTTCAAGACACTTAGTTACCATACCGGATCTTCCGTATGAGCCGTCGTCTGTTGTTACAAATACATTATTAGCAACCTTTTTCATTTCATCTTCTAAAATAACAAGATCTTTGGTTTTTGCTCCGATGATAACATCGCAGCCGATACCTTGTTCATGCAGCCACTTTACCTGAGGATAAACCGGCGCTGTACCAAGACCTCCGGCAACAAAAACAATCTTTTTTTGTTTTAATTCTTCTTTTGACATTTCGCACAGGTCAGACGGTCTTCCTAAAGGACCTACAACATCTTCGAAGAATTCTCCCTCTTTGAGTTTAGAGATTTCTAAAGAGGACGCGCCTACAACCTGAACAACAAGCGTTATGGTTCCCTTTTCTCTGTCATAGTCACAGATAGTCAGCGGAATACGCTCTCCGTCTTTATCAGATCTTACAATTACAAATTGACCCGGCAAACAAAATTCTGACACACGTTTTGCTTCAACATCAAACAAAAATATGTTTTTAGCAATTTCGTTTGCTTTAGTAATACGATACATACTCTCAATTCCTTTCAATAACTTGAACAACTCATATAAACAAGTATACAAATATAATAATAATGATTTTTTTGACTTTTTCAAGTGATGGAAAAATTTTGTACAGTTTTTTTAAATAGACATACTTATCACAGTTTAAAACTATTGCAAATGACGTATTTAATATGGTAAAATACACTGTATAGAATACTTTAAGCATATGAAGGTGAATAGATGTATCTGATAGCTAACGGCAAGGTGATTACAAGAGATGAAAATATGCCGTATATCGAAGACGGTGCAGTTGCAATAAAAGACGATAAAATTATTGATATAGGAACGACACCTGATTTAAAAGAAAAATACCCAAACGCAGATTTTATAGACGCTGAAAAAAATGTTATAATGCCGTCTTTTATCAATGCGCATACTCATATATATTCAGGTCTTGCAAGAGGACTTTCTATAAAGGGCTACAACCCTCATGATTTTTATGAAATACTTGACGGAATGTGGTGGAAGCTGGATAGGAATTTAACTCTTGATGGCACACGATACAGTGCCTATGTTACTTATCTTGAATGTATCAGAAACGGAGTAACTACGATTTTTGACCATCATGCAAGTTTTTGTGAGATACCCGGTTCGTTATTTGAAATAGCCTCTGTTGCAAAGGAGATGGGAGTAAGATCTTGTCTTTGCTATGAAGTTTCTGACCGCGACGGAGAAGAAAAATGTGATCAGGCAATCACAGAAAACTCTGATTTTATTAAATACTGCAAAGAGCAAAATGACGATATGTTAAAAGCAATGTTTGGTATGCACGCGCTGTTTACGATTTCAGATAAAACCTTTGAGAAATGCGTTAAAGCAAACGGCAACCGTACAGGATATCATATTCATATCTGCGAAGGATTAAACGACGTAGAGGACTCGAAAAACAATTATAATATGTCTGCTGTACAACGTCTTGAAAAATGGGAAATATTGGGCAGTAAAACGATCCTAGGCCACTGTATTCATATTACTGAAGAAGAGATGGATATGATACAAAACACAGACACCATTGTTGTTAACAATCCTCAGTCGAATATGTCAAACGCTGTTGGATGTTCGCCTGTGCTGAAAATGTATGAAAAAGGTATTTTACTTGGATTGGGCACCGATGCTTATACACACGATATGATAGAAAGCATGAAATCAGCACTTACGATTCAGCGGCACAACGCTAAAAATCCTAATGTAGGATTTAACGAAGTTACCGATATGCTGTTTAAAAACAACGCAAAAATTTGCTCTCGCTATTTTGACGGTACGCTCGGCGTTCTCAAAAAGGGAGCTAAGGCTGATATAGTCGTTATGGATTATGCACCGTTTACGCCGTTTGACGAGAACAATATAGACGGGCATATGCTTTTCGGCTTTTGCGGAAGGCAGTGCCGTACAACTATTGCTAACGGCAGACTTTTATATAAAGACAGAAGATTTGTCGATATTGATGAAGAGAAAATTTCTTTTGAAGCAAAAAAAGCAGCTGATAAACTTTGGACAAGCATTAATAGAGATTGATAAATTATATATTGATCAACAAGTATGAAAGAGGCAAAGTATGAGTGAAAAAATGACACCTTTGGGCATTGACAGTTTGCTTAATATAATAACCTCGGAACACAAGAAAAGCGGTAGCGTTTTCTCAGTATTCCAACCATATAAAGCGCAAAGAAAGCAACTTGATATTTTTGAAGAAAAGTTGGAAGTTCCTTTGGGAGTTGCTGCAGGACCCAATACGCAAATGGCGCAAAACATAGTAGCGGCATATTTTGCGGGCGCACGTTTTTTTGAACTTAAGACAGTGCAAATCATTGACGGAGAAGATCTTGCCAAGTGTATATCCCGTCCGTGTATTTCAGCAGAAGATGAGGGCTATAACTGTGAATGGTCTACAGAGCTTACGGTATCACAGGCGCTTGAAGAATATATCAAGGCTTGGTGTATATTAAAGGTCATCTCAAAAGCTTATTCGTTGGGTGATGAAAACGCTTTTGTGTTTAATATGAGTGTTGGATATGATCTTAAAGGCATAAAATCAAAGAAGATAGATGGTTTTATCGAAAGCCTGAAAGATGCTTCAAAAACCAAGATTTTTTCCGAGTGTAAAGTGTTTCTCAAAAAGTATTTTCCCGAATACAACGAGTATATTGATAATATTTCACCTAAAATCTGCACCAGCGTTACGCTGTCTACCTTGCATGGTTGTCCGCCCGATGAAATCGAGCGCATAGCCACCTATCTTTTGACCGAGAAAAAACTGAATACTTTTGTAAAATGCAATCCGACTATATTGGGCTACAAAAGCGCAAGAGAGATTTTAGACTCAATGGGCTATGATTATATATCCTTTGACGAGCACCATTTTAAAGAGGATTTGCAGTATGGCGATGCTGTTTCGATGTTTTCAAGACTTATGAAATTAGCGGATGAAAACTCGCTTTTGTTCGGTCTGAAGCTTTCGAATACTTTTCCTGTAGATGTTAAGGCAAAAGAGCTGCCGAGTGAAGAAATGTATATGAGCGGCAAGGCTTTGTTTCCGTTAACTGTTGAGATGGCAAACAGGCTTTCTAAAGACTTTGACGGAAAAATTTCTATATCATTTTCGGGCGGAGCAGATTATTTTAATATTGATAAATTATTCGATATTGGAATTATGCCGATTACGGTTGCTACTACTGTTTTAAAGCCCGGCGGATATCTTAGATTACACCAGCTTGCCGAGAAGCTTCAAAATTGCGACTATACAAAAAAGGAGCAAATAAATACTAAAAAATTATCACAGCTAAGCATATCCTGTAGAGATGATGTTCACCATACCAAGGCAATCAAACCCATCAAAAGCAGAAAGTCTAATGAAACAGTACCTCTGTTTGATTGCTATACCGCGCCATGTACAGGCGGCTGTCCTATTTATCAAGATATCCCTGAGTATATCCGATTGTGCAAAAAGGGATTATATAAAGAGGCGTTGTATGTTATCACACAGAAAAATCCTCTGCCGTTTATAACAGGTACAATTTGTTCGCATAACTGTATGACAAAATGTACCAGAAATTTCTATGAAAGTCCTGTTAAAATAAGAGATACAAAGCTGCTTGCGGCTAAACGAGGGTATGATGAGCTTATAAAGGAAATGTCTCCTAAACCGCTTGATAAAACAAAAAAGGTAGCAATTATCGGCGCGGGAGCTGCCGGATTGTCAGCGGCTTATTTTACGGCAATGGCGGGGATAAAGACGGTCGTATTTGAAAAAGAAGCGAAAGCCGGAGGAATTGTCAGAAATGTAATTCCGTCGTTTAGAATATCTGATGAAAGTATTGAGAAGGATATAAAATTAATTGAAAAATCCGGGGCTGAAATTTTGACATCAACTAAGGCGCCAAACGTTGAAACACTAAAGCAACAGGGATATACTCACATTTTGTTTGCTGTCGGAGCCTATAAAGCACAAAAAAATATACTTGGACCGCAGGCGATCAATGTTATTGATTTTTTGAAAGACCTAAAATCGGAAAATAAAATCAAACTTGGCAAAAAAGCCGTTGTAATCGGTGGAGGAAATACTGCTATGGACGCTGCACGCGCAGCTAAACGATTCAGCGGCATTGAAAGCGTTACAGTAGTTTACAGACGTACAAAAAAATATATGCCGGCTGATGAAGAGGAGCTCTTGCTCGCTATGAAAGACGGCGTAGAATTTGAAGAGCTTTTATCGCCGATATCATATGAAAATAAAATTTTAAAATGCTCTGTTATGAAGCTCGGGGAAACAGATGAAAGCGGCAGAAGGAGGGCTGTAGACACAGGAAAAATTAGAGAAATCAAAGCCGATTCGGTTATTACTGCAATAGGAGAAAAAGTGGATACCGATATCTTTACCGAAAATGCTGTCATTTGCGATGAAAAAGGCAGAGTACCATTTAAAACAAATATAGATGGAGTGTATAATGCTGGAGACAGTATGCGAGGGCCTTGTACGGTGGTTGAATGTATAGCTGACGCAAGGCGCTTTGCTGATATCGTCATCGGTAAAAAGCAGCCTACGGATATACCGTTACAAGCCTTTACCACACCTGTTGACGCAAGAAAGAACAAGGGGATTCTTTGCGACAGTACAGATGAAGTTTCTGAAGGAGAGAGATGTCTTTCGTGCAACACTGTATGTGAAAACTGTGTTGATGTATGCCCCAACCGAGCTAATACGGTCATAGTTATGAAGGATATGCGCCGGGAGATTTTGCATATAGACAGGCTGTGCAACGAGTGCGGAAACTGCAAGAGTTTTTGTCCCTATAACAGCGCACCGTATAAGGACAAGCTGACCTTGTTTTCGGATATCGATAGCTTCAATGACAGCACAAACAAAGGCTTTGTAATTTTAGATAATGACAAGGTGCTTTTGCGCTTGGAAGCAGAAAAAGAATACGACTTGTCAAAACCTAATGATTTGGATAAAAATATTGAAATGTTGATTTTAGCTATATTAAGTGATTATAATTATTTGTTGAACTAAATGGGTGGTGATATTTTGAACATATTATTAAAAGGTGGTACTGTTGTATCGTCAAAATCAAGCAAAAAAGCCGATGTGCTGATAAGCGGCGAAAAAATAATTGCAATAGGCAAAAATCTTAATACAGACGCCGAAGTTGTTGATGTAACGTCGAAGCTGTTGTTTCCGGGATTTATCGACGCGCATACTCATTTCGCTTTGGAGGTGTCAGATACAGTTACAGCCGACGACTTTGAGTTTGGCACAAAATCGGCTATTGCGGGAGGAACTACAACCATAATTGATTTTGCTACCCAAAACAAGGGAGAAAATCTGTCTTGTGCGTTAAATAACTGGCATGTTAAGGCTTTTTCAAATTCAAGCTGTGACTATGCGTTTCATATGGCGATATCCGATTGGAACAATGATATAAAAAATGAACTGCCGGCTATGTTTGAACAGGGGGTAACATCTTTTAAGGTGTATATGACTTATCCTTTGATGAAGTTGTGCGATAAAGAGATTTTTGATGTTTTGACTGAGCTTAAAAAGTTTGGTGGAATCGCCGGCGTACACTGCGAAAACGCGGGAATTATCGACGGGCTTGTGGAGGAAAAAAGGAGGCTGAATCAACTGACAGTTTCGAGCCATCCGCTAACAAGACCCGATTATGCCGAGGCCGAGGCAGTTAACAGACTTCTAAATATCGCTTATGCTGTCAACACCCCTGTTATAATAGTTCATCTAAGCACAAAGGCAGCGCTCGACGAAGTGATGCGTGCGAGAGCTCGCGGACAAAAGGTGTATGTAGAAACCTGTCCTCAGTATCTGTTGTTAGATGAAGAAAAGTACAGCCTTGATTTTTCGGAAAGTTCAAAGTATGTTTGTTCTCCGCCTGTTCGTAAGGCTATTGACAGAAAAAGCCTTTGGCGCGCTTTAAAACATGAAGAAATTCAGACTGTATCAACAGATCACTGTTCTTTTACTATAGAGCAAAAAGGGGCAGGGGAGAGCGACTTTACAAAGGTTCCAAACGGTATGCCGGGAGTTGAAACAAGAGGATTTTTGATGTATACCTACGGAGTAAAGAAAAAGAGAATTTCTGTTTCTCAGATGTGCGCTTATCTTTCTGAAAATCCTGCTAAGCTGTATGGAATGTATCCCAAAAAGGGAGCTATTAAGGTAGGAAGCGACGCAGATATTGTAATTTATGATCCAAGAGTTAAACAGGTTATAAAGGTGGAGAATATGCACAGCAAGTGCGACTACTCGCCGTTTGAAAACGTCAAAATTGACGGCAGCATTGATAGTGTTTATTTGCGCGGTTACAAGGTTTTTGATGGAAAAAATATAATGAACGAAAAAATAGGCCGCTATGTTTCGCGCGGTAGATTTGATTTGTGATTAAAATACAAAAGAAGCCGAAAGTGTTAGATCGGATAATTCCGAGGATACTTTCGGCTTTGCATTTTGTAAATAACGATTGCTAAATAAACGTTAAAGTGTTTTGCTGCTTTTGTGAACTCCAAATTTTAGTGACTTTCACTTCAAAATCTATTATACCGTTATTTTACAATGATATTATGTTCTTTCATAGCTGCTTCAAATTCCGGGAGAGAGTTCTTGCATCGTACAGGTTCGTTACAATTTTCAATTGCAGATTCTATATCTTTCAGTCCGTTGCCTGTAACGATTGAAACTACTGTAGCATCGTGAGGGATAGCGTTTTTATTGCACAGCTTTATTAGACCCGCAGTAGCGGTTACGCCTGCAGGTTCGCCGAACACTCCGCACTCTTTTGCAAGAAAACGCTGAGCGGATCTTATTTCGTCGTCTGTGACATTTACTGCTATACCGTTTGAGTCTTTTATCGCTTTAATTGCTTTGTCGGCGTTACGAGGAACTCCGACGGCTATTGAATCGGCATAGGTGTTTTCTTCCTGAGGAGTCCAGTCTTTGTTTGATAATACCGCTGTATTAATAGGACAGCAGCCCTCAGCCTGAACGCTGATAAGTCTCGGTATTTTTTCTATAAGACCTACATTATACATATCGTAAAAGCCCTTATAAACTCCGGCTATTGTACATCCGTCGCCGACTGATACACAAACAAAGTCAGGCGCCTCAAACTGAAGCTGTTCGCAGATTTCCAGCGCCACGGTTTTTTTGCCTTCGCTTAGATATGGATTTATGGCGGCGTTGCGATTATACCATCCGTATTTTTCTATTGCTTTTTTTGAAAGATCAAAGGTTTCTTCATATGATCCTAAAACAGAAGTAAGATTTGAGCCAAACATCAAAAGCTGAGCAACTTTTCCCTTTGGTGCACGTGAGGGAACAAAGATGTATGTTTTAAGCCCTGCTGCTGCGGCGTTTCCGGCAAGAGAAGAAGCGGCGTTTCCTGTGGATGAACATGCTATAGTGTCATAACCTGCTTCAATAGCTTTTGTGACCGCCATTGCTGATGCGCGGTCTTTGAGAGAAGAGGTTGGATTTATACCGTCGTCTTTGATATAAAGTTCTTTTATATTAAGCATTTTTGCAATTTTGTCAGTTTTGTATATCGGAGAATTGCCTACCCTAAGTCCTTTTGGAATAGTATCTGCTTCTATTGGCAGCAGCTCTCTGTATCTCCACATGGTTTGATCTTCTCTGTTTTTGAGAACTTCCTTATTAAATATGGTCTTTATATAATCGTAGTCGTAGATAACGTCCAGTATACCGCCGCACTCGCAGGTGGTGATATTGGCGCAAGCTTCATATTCTTTGTCACATTTTACGCATTTACAACATTTTACATTTTTCATAATTTACCTCTGAAGATTTTTGAGTTTCAAATTTCAAATTAAACTTTTGATATATTTCCTATGGCTTTAACAAACCTACCTGTTCGTTGAAATCGTTTATCAATTCATCCAAGGCGTCGCACTGCTTGTGTACAGCATCCCAGGTGTTTTCTTTATCATACCACAAAGCGTTTAGTTCTTCGGCGGTTTTGTCCTGTTGTTCAACCCAGGTATAGTACTTAAGATTATGGATTCTCTTTCTGTTGTTGTAGGTAAGTTCAAGTATGTTATCTGTTTTTATATTGAGCATATGAATATTATGGTCAATCAGAGCCTCGGTTTCGTTATATTCTCCGTAGATATCGTTTAGTTCTTTGATTCTAGACTGATACATAGCCGAGCTGTCTGTCAAAACGGTACATAGTATATCATGCTCGTCGAATTCATAATATTTAGCCATTTTAATACAGCAAATAATATTTGCAATTCCTGATATACCGAGCCACGATAGCTTTTCTACAAAGTCGGAATCAAGCTTTAATTTATTTAAAAGATAGTTTTTTCCGGCAGATGTATTGAACAGGCGTAAAAGTCGCTGAGAGTCTTCGTCGTCAACAGCAATAGCCATATCGGTGTTTTTTACGTTGTGTATCCATGGAATGTGTTTGTCGCCTATGCCCTCTATTCTGTGCCCGCCAAAGCCGTTGTTGAGAATAGTAGGACATTGAAGCGCTTCGCCTACGCCGAGCTTAAGATTAGGATACTGTTCTTTCAGATAATCTCCGGCACTCATTGTGCCGGCGCTTCCTGCGGTGAAGCATGCGCCGCTAAATCGGTCTGAGTTCCCTTTGATACTCTCAAAAACTTCAGCCAGAGCGTGCCCTGTTACGTTATAGTGCCAAAGGGGATTTCCCATTTCTTCAAATTGATTGAATATCATTACGTCGCTTCTTTGTTTTAGCTCGTTTGTTTTGTCAAAAATTTCTTTTACATTAGATTCGCACCCCGGTGTAGCGATGATTTCTCCGGCAATTTTCGATAGCCAATCAAATCTTTCTTTGCTCATTTGCGCCGGTAAAATAGCGATACTATCGCAGGAAAGAAGCTTAGAGTTAAAAGCTCCGCCTCTGCAGTAATTTCCGGTAGAAGGCCAAACCGCCTTATGCTTTGATGAGTCAAACTGACCGGTAACCAGCTTAGGCGCCAAACAGCCGAACGAAGCGCCTACCTTGTGGCAGCCTGTAGGAAACCATTTTCCGGCTATCGCGAATATTCTCGCCTTGACTCCGGTGATCTCTTTGGGAAGTTCGATGTAATTGGGAACCTTTCTAAACAGCCCGCCCTGTTCTTTTTGTTCGTTTTTCCAGGTGATCCTGAAAAGATTTATGGGATCTATATCCCAAAGGCCTGTGTTGGATAGCTTTTCTTTGATGCTGTCCGGGATAGTTTCAGGATGTTGCATTTGTTTTATAGTAGGGATAATAACGTTATTTTCTCTGGCTTTTTTTATGTTGTGCTGCAAGCCTTCTTTGTTGATGGTGAAATCAATCATTTTTATCCTCCTGTTTATCGATATAGGAATATAACGTGAATTTCGATATTCCAAAATATTTGGATATTTTATCGCCTGATTTTGTAATCAGCAGAGCGCCTTTGTCATTTAAATAGCGTATTGCGCGCATCTTATCTTCTTTATTCATAAAAGTAACGGGCTTTCCAACGAGTTCAACGCTCTGCCATATGAGGTCATCCAAAAGCTCGTTTACATTCGGAGAAATTTTTTCAATATCCTTTTTGGTATCATCTACTGCAGCTATAATTTCATTTATAGAAGCAGACATCATGCTAAGCGAAGTGATATCATGATTTACAGAAAATATTGCAATAACATTTTGGTTTTCATCTCTTATGTAAACTGTTGAAGATTTTAAAATTTTGCCGTCAGCTGTTTTAGTAAAATAGCCTATATGATCTTTTTCTTTTTCGCCCATATTTGACAGCTGTTTAAGAACCACCTGAGAAGCACCGTCGCCGACTTTTCTGCCGGTTACTTCTCCGTTTTCAATATATATAATAGAGTGATTAGCAGCGTTTGTATCTGTTAAATCGTGAATAACAACCTCGCAGCTTTTGCCGTAATGCAAGGCGACAGCATGGGCAATATTAAACAAGGTGTTTTTTAATATTTCGTTTAACATATGCCTTTTCCTCCATGTGTTTTTATGCTTTCTTATATAAATATATTTTAATACATATCTTTTCTATAATCAATCATTTTTTAAACATCTAAAATTTTTTTAGGATTTCAAAATTGTTATTTGACACCCCAATAATATGTAGTATAATAATAGAGAATATTTTTGTTGCTTTTTTAAGGGAAAACGGCAAAAAATTAATCGTTTTATCAATTATAAACAGGGGGATAACAAATGGATTTTAACGCAATCAAAAAAGCTGCCGGAAATTATGAGAAAGATATGACAAAATTTTTGCGCGATTTGGTTTCTATTCCGTCCCAGTCGTGTGAGGAAGAGGGCGTTATAAAGCGTGTCAAAGAAGAGATGGAGCGCTTAGGCTTCGACAAAGTTGAGATCGATCCTATGGGGAACATATTGGGATATATGGGTAGCGGAGAAAAAATCATTGCTTTTGACGGCCATATAGATACTGTAGGCCTCGGCGAGCTCAGTAATTGGAAATTTGACCCCTATAAAGGATATGAAAACGATACCGAAATCGGCGGACGCGGCACATCGGACCAAGAAGGTGGATTGGTATCGGCGGTGTATTCTGCGAAAATTATGAAAGATTTGGATTTGATTCCAAAAGGATATAAGATACTTGTTACAGGAACAGTTCAAGAAGAGGATTGTGACGGCTTGTGCTGGCAGTATATACACAACGAGCTTGGCATTACCCCCGAATTTGTTGTTATAACAGAACCTACGGATAGGGGTATATATCGCGGTCAGCGCGGCAGAATGGAAATCAGAGTTGAAGTTAAAGGCGTATCCTGCCACGGTTCTGCACCCGAGCGCGGAGACAATGCGATTTATAAAATGGCTGATATTATCAGAGAAGTCAGAGAGCTCAACGATCACTTGCATTATGACGAGTTTTTAGGCAAGGGAACAGTTACTGTTACTCAGCAGTTTTATAATTCTCCGTCAAGATGTGCGGTTGCCGATATGGCGGCGATATCGCTCGACAGAAGGCTTACAGACGGAGAGACATGGCAGATGGCATTAAAAGAGGTTGAAGCTTTGCCTTCTGTTAAGAAGTATAACGCCGAGGTTACGATGTATAAATACGAACGCCCGTCTTGGACAGGGCTTAAATATCCCACCGAGTGTTATTTTCCGACCTGGGTTATTTTAGAAGATCATCCTGCTTGCAAAGCGGTAGTTTCTTCTCACAAGAGTATGTACGGCGAGCCCAGAATAGATAAGTGGACTTTTTCAACCAACGGCGTTTCTATTATGGGAAGATACGGCATACCTTGTATTGGTTTTGGACCGGGAGCCGAGGCTCAGGCTCACGCGCCTAATGAGATAACATGGAAAGAGGATCTTGTGAGATGTGCGGCTGTTTATGCCGCTGTACCTATGAATTATGCACAGGAACAGGAGAAATAAAATGAGTAAAACAAAAGAATTTGCAAAACATTTAAAAGAACTCAATATTGAGAATATGTTTGAAAACGACTTTTTTCTTACCTGGGATAAAACAGACGATGAGATTGAGGCTGTTTTTACAGTAGCACAGGCTCTGCGTGATTTAAGAGAACGCAATATTTCAACAAGAATTTTTGATTCAGGTCTTGCTGTTTCCAATTTTAGAGATAACTCTACAAGGACGAGGTTTTCATTTGCATCTGCGTGCAATATGTTGGGACTTGAGGTCCAGGACCTCGACGAGAGCAAAAGTCAGATAGCTCACGGAGAAACCGTTAGAGAAACCGCTAATATGATTTCGTTTATGGCAGATGTGATAGGTATCAGAGATGATATGTATATCGGCAAGGGCCATGCTTATCAAAAGACTGTTTCGGACGCTGTCAAAGAAGGGTATGAGGACGGCGTTTTGGAACAAAAGCCGACGCTTGTAAATTTGCAGTGCGATATTGATCATCCTACTCAGTGTATGTCGGATATTTTGCATGTTATAAACGAGTTTGGTTCTGTAGAAAATCTAAAAGGGAAAAAAGTGGCCATGACATGGGCATATTCTCCGTCATACGGAAAGCCGTTATCGGTTCCGCAGGGGGTTGTAGGACTGTTTACACGTTTTGGTATGGACGTTGTTTTGGCACACCCTAAAGGTTACGATATTATGCCCGATGTAGAAGAGGTAGCAAAGAAAAATGCTGAAAAAACAGGTGGCTCTTTTACAAAAACAAACGACATGAAAGAAGCGTTCAAAGACGCTGATATAGTATATCCAAAGAGCTGGGCGTCTTTCTCTGCTATGCAGGAAAGAACCGAGTTGTATGCAAAGGGCGATATGGACGGAATAGATGTGCTGGAAAAGAAACTCTTAAAAGAGAACGCTCAACACAAAGACTGGGAATGCACTGAGGATATGATGAGCCTTACAAAAGGCGGTAAAGCGCTGTATTTGCACTGCTTGCCGGCTGATATTTCAAAAGTCAGTTGTAAAGAGGGTGAGGTATCGGATACTGTGTTTGACAGATACCGTAAGCCGCTGTATAAACAGGCGTCGTATAAGCCGTATATAATCGCAGCTATGATTTTTCTCGCTAAGGTTAAGGATCCTGCAAAAGCTTTGGAAAAATTAGAGGAAGAGGCGAATAGGCGCAAGAAAAATTAAGGCGCTGCCGCGCAATCCGCGCACTAAGATTTGCGGTATTGCCTTAAGTGTATAAATATTTTAAACCAGAGGAATTTATGTTAGGAAATTTTAGTTACCACAACCCGACAAAACTTTATTTTGGAGATGATTCGCTGAAATTCTTAAACGATGAGCTGAAAAATTACGGAGATAATGTTTTGCTTGTTTACGGAGGCGGCTCAATCAAGAAAAACGGCATCTATGACAGTGTTGTAGAAATTTTAAAATCAAACGGCAAGAACATATTTGAGGATGCCGGGGTTATGCCTAATCCGACTGTTGAAAAGCTTTATGAGGGAGTAGAAATTGCTCGAAAAAACAAGGTAGACTTGATCCTTGCAGTGGGCGGAGGATCTTGCTGTGATTATGCAAAGGCAGTAGCTGTTTCCGCTAACTGTAATGAAGATCCGTGGCAGAAATATTACATTAGGTTTGAAGAGCCTGATTGTGAGATCATTCCCGTTGGATGTGTTCTTACTATGGTTGGCACGGGTTCTGAGATGAACGGCGGATCGGTTATAACAAATCACAAGGAAAAACTCAAGATAGGCCACGTTTTTGGTGATGACGTAATGCCGAAATTTTCTATTCTTAATCCCAAATTCACATTTAGTTTGCCAAAGTATCAAATGGTAGCTGGATGCTATGATACGTTTAATCATATTTGCGAGCAGTATTTTTCGGATGATGATGACAATACAAGCGATTATTTAAGCGAAGGGCTTATGCGCTCTTTGATAAAATCCAGCCGCGATGCTGTTGTGAATCCTGAAAATTACGAAGCGCGCAGCAATATTATGTGGACAGCAACATGGGCTCTTAACACTTTGGTTGCCAAAGGAAAGAGTACAGACTGGATGGTGCATATGCTGGGCCAGGCAGTCGGTGCATATACCGATGCTACTCATGGTATGACGCTTTCCGCTGTTTCGCTTGCATATTACCGATATATTATGCCGTATGGAATCAAAAAATTTGTTCGTTTTGCGACTGAGGTCTGGAAAATAAATCCTGACGGCAAAAATGATGAACAAATTGCAAATGAAGGTTTGAAAGCTATGGAAGCTTGGATGAAAGAGCTTTCTCTTGTTCTGAAGCTTGGCGATCTTGGCGTTAGCGAAGAGATGATAAACGGTATAGCGGACGCAACGATTCTTCTGAACGGCGGCTATAAAAAATTTGATAAAAACGACGTTATCAACGTACTAAGAGCAAGCTTATGATTTAATGATGCAAAGTGTATAAAGTGAAAATAACGCTAAACGAGTGGGTTTATCGTTATAGCAAACAAAAAATCCCTGTGGCAGTTTGATTTTGCCGTAGGGATTTTGATTTTTATAAAGAAATTTGACACTGTTTATTTTATCGAAATCATTAAAGGTCATAGACATCAAATTCTTAAAATATTTTTTGTCCATTACAGTATTTTGCGTATATTCCCTTTGTATCAGCTGAAAGATATACAGCGCGTTCAAGCCTTTGACGTGCGCTAAGTTTTTGAGGATGAGGCAAATCATTGTCATCAATAACAACAGCGTCAAAATCGTATCCGTTTTCAAACGAGCCAACATTTCCGAAAAATTTTCCGCCGCCTTTTGTAGCCATATAAAACGCTTCTTCAAAGGTTAGCGGGGTGCTGGTTTGATCACAAAGTCTGTAGTATAGCTTAGATACGCTTATTGCGTCTACCATAGCCTTGAATATAGATTCGCTTTGACCTCCGGCTACATCGCTTCCAAGACCTATATTGATATTTTTATCCAGATATTTTCTGATTGGAGCAATTCCTGACGATATATTCATATTAGAGGCCGGACAGTGGGCTATAAAAACGCCGTTATCTTTTATTTTTTCTACTTCTTCATCTGTAGAATAAACGCAGTGTGCCATTATTGTCTTAACGCCATTCCCAAACAGACCGTAACTGTCGTATACGTCGCCGTAGAATTTGCTGTCCGGATATAGATCTTTTACCCATTTTATCTCATCCGGATTTTCAGATAGGTGAGACTGTACCGGAATTGAATAGCGCTTTTGAATTTTGCTTAGCTTTTCAAACAGCTCTTTTGAGCAGCTTGGGACAAATCTGGGGGTTAGAATCGGAAAAGTTCTTTTGAATTTTCCTTCTGCTTCATTTAGCCAGTTCAGGGTATCTTCATAAGACTTTTCGGCACTTTGTTCACGCAGGGTATCCGGCGCATTTTGATCCATATTTACTTTGCCGATAAAAGTAATCAAACCGCTATCTTCCATAAGCTGCATAAGAATTTTTGTCGTATCCTTATGAACGGTAGAAAAAATGCAGGCTCTGGTAGTAGCTGAGTTTTTCATTTGATTACAAAATATCGAATACGCTTTTCTTGCGTATTCTTCATCACAATATTTAGCTTCTTCTAAAAAAGCCTGCCTATCAAGCCACTGTATAAGCTCAAGGTCCATTCCTAAGCCGCGATAAGCGTATTGGGGTGCATGAATATGCAGATCCATAAGCCCCGGTATAATCAGTCGATCCCTATAATCAAATAAAGGATATTGACTGTATATTTTAGGTAGAGTATCGAACACACCGGCGCATTTTTTATTTATACAGACGACATAATTGTTTTCGTGCACGCTGATTTCTTTTAAATTTTTGCTGTAGCATATATTACCTTTTAATACAAAATTATCCAAAACAAATTCACCAAATCTAATTATATATTGTAGTTTCATTATATTCATTTCTAATTCTGATAATATCACAAAATCAGCACTTTTTCAACAACGAAACCCCGGGTGAATAAAGTATAATTTTTCATGCAAAAGCAATAGAATTTTCACTCTCGGAAAAATTTTTTGAAAGATTTTGTGTTTTTATAAAAAATCAACAAAAATCAATGTTTAACATTGCGCTAATTTTAACAATATCTTGAGTTGCGGAAAGGGCTAAAAAAAGGTATAATTTATACTGTTGAAAACGTGAAAAGCTGTAAAATTCGCGTAAGCAACGCATATTTCTTCAAAGGAATAATTTTAAGGAGGAAAAATTAATGAAGAAAATTATTGCACTTATTGTTGCTGTAATGCTTGTAGTTAGTTTGGCTGCATGCGGCAATACTACAGACGCAACAAAGGATCAGGCAGCTAAAACTGCTAATTCTGACTTCAAAGTAGGCGTAATTCTTGTCGGCGATGAAAACGAAGGCTATACTTATGCTCATATTGAAGGTATCAAAGAGGCTGCCAAGAAATTAGGTATTGCTGATAATCAAATTATCTGGAAATATTCTATTCCTGAAGATGAGACCTGCTATGATACAGCAGCTGACTTGGCTGATCAGGGCTGTTCTCTTATCATATCTAACTCTTACGGTCATCAGTCTTACACACAGCAGGCCGCTGAAGAGTATCCTAATATTCAGTTCGTTGCTATGACAGGTGATACAGCAAAGGCTACCAACCTTAAAAACTTCTCAAACGCATTTACCAGAGTATATGAGTCAAGATACGTATCCGGTGTTGTTGCCGGTATGAAGATTAAAGAACTCAAAGACGGCGGCAAGCTAACTGATAAAAATTTTGACTCTGACGGTAATGTTAAGGTTGGTTATGTAGGTGCTTATCCATATGCAGAGGTTGTATCCGGATATACAGCATTCTTCCTTGGTATCCGTTCGGTATATCCCGAGGCTTCTATGGAAGTTCAGTATACGAACTCTTGGTTTGATATTACAGCCGAAGGCGAGGCTGCTAACGCGCTTCTTTCAAACGGCTGCGTAATCATCGGACAGCATGCTGACTCAACAGGTGCTCCTGCTGCTGTTCAGGCTGCTTTAGAGTCCGGCAAGGTTTGCTACTCGGTTGGTTACAACGTAGACATGCTTTCAGTTGCTCCCGATGCAGCTTTAACATCAGCAACAAATGTATGGTCTGTTTATTATGAATATGCTCTCGGCACAGCTATGAAGGGCGACAAAGTTGATACAAACTGGGCAGAAGGTTATGAGAAGGGTGCAGTTGCTATAACAGATCTCGGTAAATCTGTTGCAAAGGGTACAGCTGAAAAGGTTGAAGAAGTTGAAAGCGCTATTAAGTCCGGTACACTCAATGTATTTGATACGTCAAAATTCACAGTTGGCGGCAAAGAGGTTACATCAGCTTTCGCTACAGATACAGACGGTGACTTTACTCCGGACACTGACGAGGCTGTATTTGACGGCTATTATCATGAATCATACTTCCAGTCAGCTCCTTCGTTCCAGTTAAGAATTGACGGGATCAAAGAGCTCAACAACGATCAGTAATTCGTTTAAAATATCTTTCAAAGGGAAGTCGAAAATCGGCTTCCCTTTGCGAGTTTATTTAAGTTTATTGTTATAAATTATTATTTTGTTTTGATTAAAAAATAACGCCTATAATTTTTGTTTAACCATATAAAAAGTAAGCTTTGGACGTTTCTTTTTGCTCAAAACACTATTAAAAAATGAGGGGTGACTTGATTTGAATAACGATGTAGCTGTAAGTATGCAGAACATCACAAAAGCCTTTGGAACAAAGGTTGTTGCAAATGACGATGTTTCTCTTGATGTAAAAAAGGGCGAGATACTTGCTCTTTTGGGAGAAAATGGTTCAGGGAAAACAACGTTGATGAACATGCTTTCAGGTATTTATCATCCTGATTCGGGTAAGATTTTTGTTAATTCACAAGAGGCGGTTATACGTTCGCCTAAAGATGCGTATGATCTGGGTATTGGAATGATACATCAGCACTTTAAGCTTGTTGATATTTTCACTGCTACAGAAAATATTGCGCTTGGAATGAAGAAGGATGTTTCCGGTTCTAACAAAGAGATTGCAAAAGGCATAAAAGATATTTGCGATAGATACGGATTTGATGTTGATCCCAATCAAAAAGTTTATAATATGAGCGTTTCTCAGAAACAGACGCTTGAGATAGTAAAGACCTTGTATCGAGGAGCTAATATTCTTATTCTTGATGAGCCTACCGCAGTGCTTACGCCTCAAGAAACCGAAAAACTGTTTTCCGTACTTATTAATATGAAAAAAGACGGAAAATCAATTATAATTATTACTCATAAGTTAAATGAAGTTCTCGCAATTTCCGACAGGGTTTCAATACTTCGAAAAGGCAAATATATCTGTACAATTGATACAAAAGAAGCTACTGTCATGTCGCTTACGGAGGCTATGGTAGGGCAAAAGGTTGAGCTCAATATTGAGCGCAATAATGTAAAAAACAAAGAAGAACGTCTTATAATAGAACATTTAACTTGTTTAAATAAATATGGCACAAAGGCGCTTGACGATGTTACCTTTACGGCTTATGGCGGAGAAATCCTCGGAATAGCCGGAATATCAGGTTCGGGACAAAAGGAATTGCTTGAATCTATCAGCGGTTTACATCCGGCAGAAGAAGGCAGTTCTGTTATATATGTAAAGCCTGAAACAAAAGAAAAAACTCAGCTTATCGGAAAAACGGTAAAACAAATAAGAGATTTGGGCGTTGCAATGTCTTTCGTTCCCGAGGACAGACTTGGAATGGGTCTTGTAGCCACAATGGGTATGGCCGATAACATGATGCTTAAGAGCTATAAAGATAACCGTTTTATGTTTACTTCCCGCAGAGATTCCAGAAAACTTGCCGAAAAGAAAAAAGAAGAGCTGGAAGTTGTTACACCAAGCATCTATACCGCAGTAAAAAAACTATCCGGCGGAAATGTTCAAAAAGTTTTGGTCGGAAGAGAAATTTCATCTGATCCCAACTTGTTTTTAGCAGCTTATGCAGTCAGAGGACTTGATATAAACACCTCGTACACGATTTATAATCTTTTAAATGAGCGCAAAGAAAACGGTTGTGCGGTTATATATGTTGGTGAAGATTTGGACGTGTTGCTTGCACTTTGTGACAGAATCATTGTGCTTTGTGCCGGCAAGCTAAACGGTATAGTAGATGCGCGTACGGCTACTAAAGAAGAAATAGGAATGATGATGACTCATCTAAATGAGGAGGGTGAAGAAGATGGCAACAGTTGAATACAACAAAAAAGAAGCTTTTGTCAGAGCTTCACTTCGTGATTCTATACCGAGATACAAGGCGCTTTTAATCCGCCTTTGTGCTGTAGTGATTTCGTTGATTATATGTGCGTTTTTGATTTATTCTATAACAAAAATAAATCCGCTGAAGGTTTATCAGGCGATGTTCGAGGGAGCGTTTGGCTCGGTTCGAAGATCGTGGATTACAGTCAGAGATACAATGATGCTTTTGTGCATTGCTGTCGGACTTGCACCTGCTTTTAAGATGAAGTTCTGGAACACCGGTGCTGAGGGTCAGATTTTAGTTGGCGGTATAACAACAGCGGCGTGTATGATTTATCTTAAGAGTTTGCCGACGTGGTTGTTGTTTATATGCATGATAGTTTCTTCTTGTGTTGCGGGAGCATTATGGGGGCTTTTGCCTGCTTTCTTCAAGGCTAAATGGAATACTAATGAAATTTTATTTACGCTTATGATGAACTATGTTGCAATTCAGCTGACTTCGTTTTTCGTAGCGCTGTGGGAAAATCCTTACGGATCCAATACCGTTGGAGTGATAAATCAGACCGGTCATGAAGGCTGGCTTGGATATATGTTTGGTGACAATATGTTGTTTGGGCAAGAATACAGTCTTAATGTAATAATAGTAATGACACTTACGGTCTTGATGTTTGTTTATCTAAAATATTCAAAGCACGGATACGAGATCGCAGTTATAGGAGATTCGCAAAATACGGCTCGTTATTCTGGAATTTCGGTAAACAAAGTAATAATTCGTACAATGCTCATTTCCGGAGCAGTTTGCGGACTTTCGGGCTTTTTGGCAGTATCGGGAGCAAGTCACACAATTTCAACATCAACGGCAGGCGGAAGAGGATTTACAGCTATTATCGTTGCCTGGCTTGCAAAGTTTAATACATTTACCATGATAGCTATTTCTGTTTTGATTGTATTTTTGGAGAAAGGCGCAGTTGAAATTGCATCTCAGTATAACCTAAACGACTATGTATCGAGTATGATTACCGGTATTATACTGTTTTTTATTTTAGGTTCGGAATTCTTTATAAGATACAAACTTATTTTCCGCAAACGTAATAAGGAGGTACAGTAATGGCAGGTTTTATCTCTTTGTTTCAAGCGGCAGTTGTATTTGGAACAGTCATTATGTTTGGTGCTGTCGGCGAAATTATAACAGAAAAATCAGGCAACCTTAACTTAGGCGTTCCGGGAATTATGTATCTTGGCGGTATTGCGAGTTTAGCAGGAGTTTTCTTCTATGAAAGTTCAACCGAGAATCCTAATAAATTCTTATGCATAATTATTGCCTTGCTGTGTGGTTTTGCTGCTTCTGCATTTGGCGGACTGATTTATAGCTTTTTGACAATTACCCTCAGAGCAAATCAGAACGTAACCGGTCTTACACTTACTATTTTCGGTTCGGGCGTAGCTAACTTTTTCGGCGGTTCATTAAACAAGCTTGCCGGCGGTGTCGGCCAGATTTCGGTAGCTGCAACATCGAGTGCATTTAGAACGAGCATTCCCGGACTTTCAAAATTAGGCGCTGTAGGCAAGTTGTTCTTTTCCTATGGGTGGCTTGCGTATGTTGCGATTGCGGTTGCTATAATTTGTCAGTGGTATTTAAAGCGCACTCGCTCAGGACTTAATCTTCGCGCTGTCGGAGAAAATCCGGCGACAGCAGACGCTGCAGGTATAAATGTAAAAGCGTATAAGTATGTCGCTACCTGCGTTGGAGCAGGTATATCGGGACTTGGCGGAGTGTTCTATGTAATGGACTATACAAAAGGAACATGGTCAAATGACGGTACGATTGAAAACCTTGGATGGTTGGCTGTCGCTTTGGTAATATTTACAACATGGCGTCCGAAAAATGCTATCTGGGGAGCCTATTTGTTCGGTATCTTATATTGGGCATATTTTTATATCGGCGGACTAACACGTTCTTCACAAGAGATATTCAAGATGTTACCGTATATAGTAACTATTATTGTTTTGATAGTAATTTCTCTTAGAAAGAAAAAAGAAAATCAACCTCCCCAGGCATTGGGTCTGGCTTATTTCAGAGAAGAACGTTAAATTTTGGTTATAAATCATAATAAAAATATAACTCTCCCTTGCGTGTTTGCAGGGGAGTTGATATCTAAACGGAGAGAAAATTTATGGCACTGTTATTAAGGAATGTAAGATGTGTTGTTTCTTGTGACGAGAACGATACACTTTATGAAAGAGTAGATATTTTTTGCGAAGACGGTGTAATTAAAGAAATAGGTAAAGACCTGGATGTTGCAGCAGAAAAAGTAATTAATTGCAGCAATATGCTGTGTTATCCGGGCCTTATAAACACTCATCACCATATGTATCAGTTCTTTTCACGCAATTTGCCTAAAACGCAAAACATGGAATTATTTGATTGGCTTACTTACCTTTATGATATATGGAAGAATATGGATAGAGAAGTGGTATCATTTTCTACAAAATGTGCTTTAGCAGAACTCGCAAAGAGCGGATGTACTACCAGCGTTGATCACCACTACGTATTCTTAGATAGCTCATCTGAATTCTTAGACGCTCAGTTTGAAGCTGCAGATTTGCTGAAAATGCGTTTATATGCGACCAGAGGAAGCATGAATCTCTCCAGAAAAGACGGAGGGCTTCCGCTTGATAGCGTAGTTCAGACTACAGATGAGATACTCAGAGATTCAATGAACGCGATTGAAAAATACAACGACAACTCTTTTGGTTCTATGAGAAATATTGCGCTGGCACCCTGCTCACCATTTTCTGCAGACGCTGACCTTTACAGGCAGACGGCATATTTAGCAAGAGAAGCGGGAGTAAGGTTGCATACCCATCTTTGTGAGACAAAAGACGAAGAACATTTTACTAAAACCGCTTTTAATATGCGACCGCTTGAATATATGCAGTCGCTCGATTTTATCGGTGAAGATGTTTGGTACGCTCATGCTATACACCTAAATGATGAGGAACTTGATTTGCTCAAGAGCACAAACACCTCAGTTTCTCATTGTCCTACGTCAAATATGAAGCTTGCTTCTGGTGTTGCTCGTATATCAGATATGGTTAAAAGAGGAATAAATGTTTCTCTAGGAGTTGACGGCTCTGCATCTAACGACGGATCTAATATGATTTGCGAAATACGTAATGGTTATTTGTTATCCAGAGTTATCAACGGTAAATCGTCTCCCGACGCCTATGAGTTTTTGAAAATGGCTACCTGCGGCGGAGCAAAGGCAATAGGCAGAGATGATATAGGTTCTATAGCAGTTGGAAAATGTGCTGATATGTTTTTGATAGATAAGAGAAAAATTGAGCTGGTCGGCGCTACTTACAGCCCTAAGAGTATGCTTGCAAGCGTTGGTCTCAACAGTTCGGTTGACTATACTATAGTAAACGGTGAGATTATAGTAGAAGAAGGACATCTCAAAAATATCGATGAAGAAGAACTCTTTTATCAATCTCATAAAAAAACAAAAGAGTATTTGAATTTCAATTGATATTTTACTATAAAGAAAAACACTTAAAATTAAAAATAAATAACAAATCCCCGAAGAATGTGTAACTTCCATTCTTCGGGGATTTTAATATTAATGTAATGTAGCATAATTGGTGTGCAGGGTAGTAAAAAAGTGCATGCTTATTTGCGTTTGTATAAGGTCAGTTTTGACTTGCTTAGTTCGAATCAATAACTTAAAATTACTGGATTGAGAACAGCATTTGACCGTAAGAAGGATAAGGCCAATATTTTGACGATACGCTCATTTCCATTTCATCAGAGATTTTTCTGAGATCCTGCATAGAAGCGAGGACATAATCGCAGTAAAATTCGGCGTGTTTTTGTATATCATCTTTATAGTTAGCAGCTTGTATCAAGTTTTCTTCAAGTTTGTCAATGGTTTCAGAAAACTTTTCAAGCATAATGCTCAAACGCTCGAGTAAATCAACTTCGGCTTTAGTAGAAATATTTGCTGAAACGGCAGCTTTAGCCTGAATGGTATTTGCAAGCTCTGCTGTGAATGCCGATACAGAGGGAAGAATGTCTTTTTTAGCCATATCAAGCATAGTAAGAGCTTCGATATTTACAACATTTATATAATTTTCGAGCAAAATCTCATATCTTGCATACACCTCGCGGTTGGTGAAAATGCGCTGTTTTTCAAACAGCTTAAGGTTTTTGTCAACTATGTAATGTGAAAGAGCTTCAGGAGTAGATTTTAAATTTAAAAGTCCGCGTTGTTTGGCTTCTTCAACCCACTCGTCTGTATATCCGTCACCGTTAAATAATATGCGTTGATGCTCTTTAAAGGTTTTGCGAATCAGCTTTCTGCAGTCGGATTCAAAGTTAGATGATTTTTCGAGAATATCAGAAAATTGAGATAATTCTTCTGCTAAAATTGTATTAAGCATTATATTGGGACAGGAGATATTCAAAGCTGAACCCAAGGAACGAAATTCAAATTTATTTCCTGTAAAAGCGAAGGGAGAGGTGCGGTTTCTGTCTGTAGTATCGCGTTTTATTTTAGGCAGCACCTGAGCGCCGGTACCCATCAGAATTTTACCGTGGCTCTCGTAGTCTGTGCCTTCGATTATGGCGTCGACTACAGCCTGAAGATCATCGCCGATAAACATAGAGATAATTGCCGGCGGCGCTTCATCTCCGCCTAATCTGTGATCGTTTCCTGCTGTTGCAACAGAAAGGCGAAGCAAATCCTGATATTCGTCAATACCCTTGATAACAGCAGCTAAGAATAATAAAAATTGGGTGTTTTCTTCCGGCTTTTTACCGGGTTTAAAAAGATTTTCTCCGGTGTTGGTAGACAGTGACCAGTTGTTGTGTTTTCCTGAGCCGTTGACTCCGGCAAACGGTTTTTCGTGCAGCAAACACACCATATCGTGCTTTAAAGCAATACGCTTCATGGCTTCCATTGTTAGCTGGTTGTGATCGGCTGCGATGTTTACTGTAGTAAAAACAGGAGCCAGCTCATGCTGTGCAGGAGCAACCTCGTTATGTTCGGTTTTTGAGTATATACCGAGTTCCCAGAGTTCTTCATCCAATTCTTGCATAAAGTCCGCAACCCGGCTTTTAAGTGCGCCGAAATAGTGGTCTTCAAGCTGCTGACCCTTTGGCGGACGTGCACCGAAAAGTGTTCTTCCGGTATATTTGAGATCTTTTCTTTGATCGTATATTTTTTTGTCTATTAAAAAGTATTCCTGCTCCGGTCCTACGGTTGCGTTTACACGTTTTACATCTTTGTTAAACAATTTAAGAATACGTATCGACTCTTGATTTATTCTGTCCATAGAACGCAAAAGCGGCGTTTTTTTATCCAGAATATCGCCGGTATAAGACATAAATGCGGTAGGAATACAAAGTGTGTTGCCTTTAATAAAAGCATAAGACGTAGGATCCCAGGTAGTATATCCTCTGGCTTCAAATGTAGCCCTAATACCTCCTGACGGAAAGCTAGAGGCGTCGGGTTCTCCCTTTATCAGTTCTTTGCCGGAAAATTCCATAATAACTTTTCCGTTGCCCGAAGGAGAGATGAAGCTGTCGTGCTTTTCAGCGGTAACGCCTGTCATTGGCTGAAACCAGTGTGTATAGTGTGTGCAGCCGTGCTCGATTGCCCAGTCTTTCATAGCATTTGCAACGATATTAGCTACAGAAATATCCAGCGGAGAGCCGCTTTCAATTGTTTCTTTTAGTGCGTCATAAGCTTCTTTGGGCAGTCTTTCCTGCATTGTTTCATCATTAAAAACTTTGCTTGCAAATATGCTTGGTACATCAGTCATAATAAAACCTCCCGGCCAAGTTAAAATATCATAATTAAATATATTCCAAAAAATAAGACTATTAAAAAAAGTATATAACGACTGACTTGTATTGTCAAGAAATTTTGCACTTATTAAGTAATAAGCTCTCGCTAATTAATATAAGCTTATATTATGAAAAATATCTTTTTAATAATATGGTTTCTTGACTTTATATATACCATAAATTATAATAGCATGTGAAAGAAAAGTTGGTGATGAAATGAAACTGAAATTCACAAAAATGCACGGAATCGGAAACGATTACATCTATTTTGACGCTACAAAAGAGGAGATCGAAAACCCGTCCTGTCTTTCGATTAAGCTAAGCGACAGGCGTTTTGGCATCGGAGGCGACGGGATAATACTGATTTGCAAAAGCAACGCAGCCGACGCTAAAATGCGGATGTTTAACGCAGACGGCAGCGAGGGTAAGATGTGCGGAAACGGTATACGATGCGTTGGAAAGTATATATACGATAACGGTATGGTTGATAAAAACGCCGAATTTATTACTGTTGAGACTTTAAGCGGAATAAAAACTTTGAAGGTATACGAAAAAAACGGTAAAGCCGATATGCTGAGAGTCGATATGGGTAAGGCGATATTAAAGCCCGAGGATATACCGATGAATTACGCTGCAGACAGTGTTATTTCAAAGCCGCTTGTGGTTTTAGGAAAAGAATATTTGGTTACCGCTGTTTCTATGGGCAATCCTCATTGTGTTGTATTTGTTGATGATCCCGATGAGATTGAAATAGAAAAAATCGGACCGCATTTTGAACACCACAGAGCTTTTTTAGAGGGTGTGAACACTGAGTTTGTCAGGGTGATAGATGATCATACCCTCAAGATGAGGGTGTGGGAGAGAGGATCCGGCGAGACCTACGCCTGTGGTACGGGAGCGTGTGCTGTAGCAGTTGCGGCGGCGCTGAACGGTTATACAAAAAAAGGCGAGGATATTACCGTAAAATTAAAGGGCGGAGATCTTATCATCAATTATAGTGACGATACCGTTTTTATGACCGGAAGCGCTACCAAAGTGTTTGACGGTGAAATAGAAGTATAAAAACAAATTAAAACAGAAATTAAAGAGAGGAAGATATATATGAAAATCAATCAAAATTTTGACAATTTAGTACCTAATTATCTTTTTGCAGAGGTTGCTAAACGCACAAACGCTTATATAGAAGCAAATCCCGATAAAAAGGTGATAAAACTTGGAATAGGAGACGTAACCCTGCCTTTGGCGCCTGTGGTAGTAGAAGCGCTCAAAAAAGGTGCGGATGAACTGGGCAAAAAGGAAACCTTTAAGGGCTATCCTGACTATGAAGGATATGAATTTGTCAGAAAAGCCGTCAGCGATTATTACAGAAAATTTGATGTTAGTATTGATAAAGATGAAATTTTTATCAGCGACGGGGCAAAATCCGATACGGGTAATATAGGAGATATTTTCGGCACGGACAACGTGGTTCTTGTTACTGATCCCGTGTATCCTGTATATGTAGATTCAAATATAATGGCAGGCAGAAAAATTGTCTACGCTCAGTCAAATGAAGAAAACGGTTTTTGCGCTATGCCCGACGATAATGTTCACGCAGACATCATCTATCTTTGTTCGCCTAACAATCCCACAGGCTCAGCTTATTCAAAGGAGCAGTTAAAAGTATGGATTGATTATGCGCTGAAAAATAACGCGATCATTCTTTATGACTGCGCCTATGAAGCCTTTATTACCGATGGAAGTCCGCGCAGCATATTTGCAGTTGAGGGTTCCAGAAATTGTGCGATAGAGTTTTGCTCACTTTCCAAGACAGCGGGCTTTACAGGTACTCGCTGCGGATATACAGTCATTCCCAAAGAGCTTGAGCGTGACGGTCATAATATTTATAAGTTGTGGTACAGAAGAGAGGCTACAAAATTTAACGGTGTGTCCTATCCGGTTCAGTGTGCGGCAGCGGCTGTATTCTCTGACGAGGGGCTGAAACAAATTAAAGCTAACTTAGATTATTATAAGGAAAATGCAAAAATAATAACGGCAGCTATGGATGAGCTTGGTATTTATTATACAGGGGGTAAAAATTCTCCGTACGTTTGGCTGAAATGCCCGAATAATATGGGCAGTTGGGAGTTCTTTGATTACCTTTTGGAAAACGCTCAGGTAGTTGGCACTCCCGGTGAGGGTTTTGGCGAATGTGGCAAAGGCTATTTCCGCCTGACATCTTTTGGCGACAGAGACAATACGATTGAAGCAGTAGAGCGAATCAAAAAACTGCTTTCAAATTAAAATTTTAGTTTTAATAATACAAACTCCCGTTGGTTTAATCCGACGGGAGTTTGTGTTTTTTAAAAGAAAATAAAATGAGATAAAAAAATTAAGACAAAACCGCACAATTTGTGTTACTCAAATCGTGCGGCATTACTTATCAGAATTTTATTTTTTCGTTCAAATAGGCTTCAAGCTCGTCTATATTAACTCTTTCCTGTTGCATAGTATCTCGGTTTCTGACGGTTACGCAATTGTCCTCCAAGGTATCAAAATCATAAGTAATACAAAAGGGAGTTCCGATTTCGTCCTCTCTTCTGTAGCGTTTTCCGATAGAGCCTGTATCGTCGTAGTCAACCATAAAGTTTTTGGATAATTTTTGATACAGCGCCTCGGCGCCTTCGCCCAGTTTTTTAGATAAGGGCAGCACAGCCGCCTTAAATGGAGCAAGATACGGATGTAGTCTTAATACAACACGGGTGTCGTTTTTTGTTTCATCTATTACTTCCTCGTCATATGCTTCGGTAATGATTGTCAAAAACAGTCTTTCAACGCCGAGAGATGGTTCAATTACATAAGGAATATAACGCGAGTTATCGGTTTGGTCAAAATATTCAAGAGATTTGCCTGATACATTTTGATGTTGAGTCAGGTCGTAGTCGGTTCTGTCAGCGATACCCCAAAGCTCGCCCCAGCCAAACGGGAAGAGATATTCAAAGTCGGTTGTTGCTTTTGAATAGAAAGATAATTCTTCTTTGGAGTGATCTCTCAAACGTAGGTTTTCTTCTTTTATGCCGAGAGAGTATAAGAAGTCGCGGCAAAAGCCTCTCCAATATTCAAACCATTCTAAGTCTGTATCGGGCTTGCAGAAGAATTCAAGCTCCATTTGTTCAAATTCACGCACGCGGAAGATGAAGTTTCCGGGTGTGATTTCATTTCTGAAAGATTTTCCTATTTGAGCTACGCCAAAGGGGACTTTTTTGCGCGATGTGCGCTGAATATTATTGAAGTTTACAAAAATTCCCTGCGCAGTTTCGGGACGTAGATAAATTTCATTTTTACTGTCCTCTGTAACTCCCTGGAAAGTTTTAAACATAAGGTTGAATTGTCTTATATCTGTGAAGTTAGCTTTTCCGCAGTTAGGGCAGACAATACCTTTTTCTCTTATGTAGTCCATCATCTGTTCGTTAGTCCATCCGGATACGTTTGTGCCGTCAAAGTCCTCAATAAGGTTGTCGGCGCGGTGCCTGGTCTTGCACTCTTTACAATCCATTAAAGGATCTGAAAATCCGCCCAAGTGACCTGAGGCTATCCATGTTTGCGGATTCATCAATATAGCTGAATCAAGTCCGACATTATACTTGTTTTCCTGGATGAATTTTTTTCGCCAGGCGTTTTTGATATTATTTTTAAGTTCTACTCCCAGCGGACCATAGTCCCATGTGTTTGCAAGTCCTCCGTAGATTTCAGAACCGGGATATACAAAACCTCTGCCTTTGCACAAAGCAACAAGCTTTTCCATAGTTTTTTCAGTGTTTTTCATACAAGCCTCCAAATAATAAGTATGATAAATAAATCAACAAATAAAATTATCTACTAATATACCTGTATAATAGTACATTTTTAGTAAGATGATGTCAAGACAGCTTTTTAAAAATCACCAAAAATATAAAAATTATATCGTTGCGTGATAGCGGGTATATAAAATATTTTTTATTTATGTTAAAAAAGCTTAAAAGAAACTCAGATAAAATAGAATAATCTAATTTTTTTCCAATAAAAATAAGGGTTGTAAAAAGTCTACCCAAAATTATACGGGCTCACTTTTTGTTGACCTGTGTCGAATAAAATGATATAATTTTGATACAATCAGGAATAAAATTATATCAGGAAATGAGAATATGAAAATAACTATAGTCTGTGACGTTTTAGGTAAAGAAAATAACGGAACAACTATTGCGGGAATGAATTTAATACGTTCTTTAAAGGGCAAATACCACGAGGTGCGTGTTATATGTCCTGATGAAGATAAGAAGGGGCAACCCGGCTACTATGTAGTTGATACGCTCAATTTGGGCCCTTTGAACGGCTATGTAAGAAAAAACGATGTTGTTCTTGCAAAGCCGAACAAAGCGATGATTAAAGAACTTGTCATAACGAGCGATTTGGTACATGTTATGATGCCTTTTAGCCTGTCTCATACAGCCGCAAAGCTTGCGCATGAAAATCATATACCCCTGACAGGCGGCTTTCATGCTCAGGCTGAAAATATAACTTCTCACATTTTTATGAAAAATTTACCTTTTGCTAATCATATTGCATATCGTGTAATGTACCAGTATGTATATAAGTATTGTGATGCGATACATTATCCGACGGAATTTATTCGTGATTTGTTTGAACAAGAGATAAAAAAGAAAACCAACTCTTACGTTATTTCGAACGGAGTCGGCGACAGATTCAAAAACAACGGAGCACAAAAGCCCGATGAACTAAAAAATAAATTTGTCATACTTTTTACAGGTAGATACAGTAAAGAAAAAGCTCATCACGTGTTGATTGACGCGGTGTCTCAGTCAAAGCACGAAAAGGATATACAGCTCATTTTTGCAGGTGACGGTCCACTGAAAGATAAACTGAAAAAACAAGCAAGAAAGCTTACTAATTTCCCGATTTTTAAATTTTTCCCTCATAATCAAATGCTCAATGTTTTGAGTTTTTCCGACTTGTATGTTCACCCTGCCGATATTGAGATTGAGGCGATCGCTTGTCTTGAAGCGATATCATGCTCTTTGGTACCCGTTATTTCCGATTCCAAGCGCAGCGCTACAAAAAAATTTGCGCTTGACAAACGAAATCTTTTTAAGAGTAACGATCCTAAGGATCTGGCAGATAAAATAGACTTTTTTATTGAAAATCCTGGTGTACTTGCCGAGTACAAAGAGCGCTATAAAGGCATTGCAGACGCTTATAGTCAAAAAGCATGTATGGATAAAATGGAAGAAATGATGATTAAAACGAGTAAAAAAGTATGAAAATTTATTATTACAAAGATGAAATAAACGATGATTTTGCTTCAACAAACGGTAAAATCAATACAAATGTCGTTGATAAAAATTATAAATATTCGAATAATAATATATTTTGGAAAATCTGCTCATTTTTCATATATAGAATTATAGTAACGCCCATAATATGGGTGTTTACTAAATTTTATTTAGGAATAAAAATAAAAAATCGTAAGGCGATACGTTCGGTGAAAGGCTCTGTGTTCTTATATCTTAACCATACGCAAAACGCCTGTGATGCTTTTATTCCCACCATTGCAACTTTCCCGAAAAAAGCCTATATTATTACATCTGCCGATACGGTATCTATTAAAGGAATAAGATGGCTTGTGAGTATGCTTGGAGCAGTGCCGCTACCTAACAGATACAGCGGTGCAAAAAAATTTGAAGCACGACTTTCAGAAATATGTAATAAAAAATCTGTAATCACGATTTTTCCCGAGGCGCATATTTGGCCGTATTGTAATTTTATACGACACTTCTCAGACAAATCTTTTTCATATCCTTACAGACACAAAACAGCTGTTGTTGCCGGCGTTGTAGTGTATCGTAAGAGAAAGCTGTTTAAGAATATGCATCCGAAAGTTACTTTATATCTGTCAGAACCCTGTTATCCTGATTTTAGTATTGATGAAAAGAGTGCAAGGACAAGGCTTAGAGATTATTGCTATTCTTTTATGAACAGCAAAGTAAAAGAGTATCAAAGCTATGAATATATACGCTATGAATATAAAGAGGATTAAATAGGCCTGAGGAACTGATTAATAATGCAGTTCCTCTTTAAATTGTAATTTTAAGTGTAGCTTAATGCTTTTCTTTTTTTATAAATTATGGTAAAATTATTTTTCGGAAGTGATATTATGGATATAAGTTCTATAGCAAGTTATATTAACAAGGTAGAACTGTTTAAGATTTTGTTGCCGCTTTCGCTGGTGTTTTGTCTGGCAAAGGCGCTGGGACTTGTTGCAAGAAAGCTGCAGATGCCTCAGGTTGTAGGTCAGATTTTAGCCGGGCTTATACTGGGTCCTTGTGTGTTAAATATTATAGATATCAGCAGTCCTGATTACGGCTTATCAATAAGAACTATCGCTGAGATTGGCGTTATAATGCTGATGTTTTCCGCCGGTTTGGGAACAAATCTAAAAGAACTTTTAAAGGTGGGGCATATAGCGTTTTTGGTTGCGGTTTCAGGAGTCTTTGTTCCGCTTGCAGGCGGCGTTGGAGTTTATTATTTATTTGGTTTTGATAACGGCTCAAGGTTTTTTGAAGCTCTGGTTATGGGAACTATTTTAGCTGCAACTTCGGTTAGTATTACTGTTCAGGCCTTAAAAGAGCTTGGATATTTGCGTTCAAAAGTCGGTAATACTATACTTAGCGCGGCTATTATAGACGATGTTATTGGAATCATTGTACTGACTTTTGTTATCTCTGTGTCAGACAGCCGAGAAAAGGGTTCACACGACAGTATAGAATTGGTTTGTCTAAAAGTTTTTTTATTTTTTGTTTTATCCTTTGTTTTGGGATTTATATTTTACAGGGCTTTCAAATGGCTCGAAAACCGTCGGCCTCATACCAGATCCATACCTATTTTCGCTATGGGTTTTTGCTTTTTTCTCGCTTATATTGCCGAGGTGTATTTTGGAATTGCAGAGATTACCGGAGCGTATGCCGCTGGAATCATATTTTGTCAGTTAAAAAGCGCGCGATATATTGAAGAAAAAATTGATATTTGTTTGTATATGTTTTTCGGACCGGTATTTTTTGCGAGCGTCGGATTGAAATCAAACCTCAAGGGTATGAATTTATCAATTCTTTGGTTTGCGGCAGCTATCACAGTTGTAGCGCTTATTACAAAAGTAATCGGATGCGGTCTAATGGCAAAGCTGTGCAGGTTCAGCAAATCAGACTCTTTAAAAGTCGGTGTTGGTATGATGACCAGGGGAGAAGTTGCGCTGATCGTTACAGATAAGGGGATTACAGCAGGAATAATTGATAAGAGTATAAATTTTGCAGTGGTGCCGCTTATAATAGTATCTTCTCTTATAACTCCTATTTTATTAAAAGTTTTATATTCTATCTGGCCTGACAACAAGGTGAGAAGAAAAAAAGACCGCGAGAGCGAACAAAAAGCAATTACATATACAGGAATGTATGAGGACAAAGATAACACTCAAGCAGAAGAAATTTCAAGTTCGGCTGATAATAAAGAATAATTATCTCAATAAAGCTGCCCCCTAACAAAGAAGCACTTTCTTTGCTAGAGGGCAAAATTCTTAGTTTGTATGTATAATTAGATCAAACAAATTTAACGTTTATAACAGCTATTTCATTATCGGTAGCAACTCTCATATTTGCGCCCCATACGCCAACACCTGATGTCGTGATGCTTTGCATACCGTTATATTCTTTGTAGCCGTATGCATTGTCCCAAAGCAATCCAATGGTAAGATTTCCCGGGAACATTTGACCGTTATGAGTATGACCGCTCAACAAAAGATCACATCCGGCATTTGATAGGTTATCAAAATCATCCGGTTCATGGTACATAACTATAGAGGGCTTGTTTTTATCAAGATCTGACAAAAGTTCATCGGCGCTTTTTATCCTGCCGTCTGGTGAAACGGGCTTCTTTTCATCGTTTCTGCCGACTATATAAAATTCATCGTTTATCAAAACGCTTTCATCTACAAGCGTTTTAATATTTGAGTCGTTTAAAAATTGAATCATTCTTTCATCGTGGTATAGAGTTTCATTAAAGTTGGTTGTAAATCCCGCGAGGAGCTTTTGGCTTACATCATGATTGCCCCAGGTAGCAAAGGTGCCGTATTTACTTTTAATGTTTTTTAGTGCTTTTGTCAGAGCTTGCGGATTATCTAATGCATCATAGTCGTTGTCAAAGATATCTCCCGGCATACACACTATATCTGCGTTTTGTTTATTTATTAAATTTACCATTTTTTCTATATGTTCAGTTCCAATGCTGTATCCCATATGTAAATCGGCTATCAGAGCAATTTTTAATTCTTGTCCTGATAATGCTTCGTTTTGGATTTCTACGTCATAATTTGTTATTTTTATCTCTTTTGCATGAAGCATGCCGTAGATACATACACAGGCTATCAGTAACATAGAAACAACGCCGCTGATGATACGAGGTTTTTTTCTTTTAAAGAAATCTTTTGGCAAAATTTTAAAAGCTCTTAAAATAATTGACAGCAGTTGACCTATAGCTACAATCAAAATTGTATAAATCTGAATACCAATCCAGTAATTGGCTATAAGATTTACCACGCGTTTGATTCCGGTGTTATTAGGTAGCAAAAAGCTCCATAGCGGAGTTAAAGCAATAAGAAAATAGAATATCCAAATAAAAATTTGAAGAATCTTATTTTTGAAAATATCTGATACAGCTTTTAAAAATCCGATAAATCTTATTAATATATATATATTAAGTAAAATGTATATCGGAGAAATAAATATGGCAATCAAAGCAAAACCTCCGTTAGTTTCTTATAATTGTATAAAATTTTGAATTATATTTATGATATCATGAGTGTGAAATGAATTCAATATATTATGTTGAATAAAGTCGATTTTTGTGATAAAATTACAATTAATCAATATTTGAGGGGTAAAATATGAGTAGAAAACAAATGAAAAACTTAGGAAAGACTGCATTAAAAAAACACTATTGGATGTATTTTTTAATCTGTCTTATTGCTGCTCTTTTGGGAGTAATGTACACTTCATCACTAACGGCTGCAAAGCTTATGACTAATAACAGTTTATTTGCGTCGAGCGATAATTCGACTGCTGTCTCTGACGATACTAAAATACATACGTCAATGGATATAAAAGCTTCGGATGTAATCAATAATGTTTTTGATGAATATTCTAATGATGACAAAAAAAGCACATCGAAATCAGATAAAATCGGAACACTTGAATTTGGAAAAAGCCGTGGGATTTTTGCTTATTTTGCCGATTTGGTTTCAGCGGGATCTCCTATTGTAACATTTTTAGCGGCAGGTATTAGCCTCATTGTGTCTAAAAACATTTGGTCGGCGTTTGCTATTTTAATGGCGTCGCTGCTTATGATTTTTGTTTGGATCTTTTTTATTAATACTTACAAGGTTGTAATGAACAGGTTCTTTTTAGAAGGAAGAATATATCAAAAATTACCTGCTAACCGCTTTTTGTATATTTTCCATCTTAATATGTTACCAAAAGCTGCAATGACCATGCTTGTCACCAGCATTTTTCAAGCTCTCTGGGATTTGACAATAGTAGGTGGCATTATAAAGAGCTATTCTTATTATATGGTGCCGTATATTGTGGCTGAAAATCCATCGATTTCACCGTTGAAGGCAATAACTCTTTCAAGACGTATGATGAAAGGGCACAAGTGGGAATGCTTTGTATTAGATCTAAGCTTTATTCTTTGGAACATACTTGATTTTTTAACTATAGGGCTTTTTGGTATGTTCTATTTGAATATGTATAAGTCGGCGACCTTTGCTGAATATTACGTAAAAATTCGCAACACTGCTATAGAAGAAAAAATTGAAAATACATATATGCTGAATGACACCTATTTATATAAATATGCATCGGAATCTGATTTAAATGAAACCTATTCGGATGTTATTGAGTTAATGAATTCTCCAATAGAAAAACCGAAGGAATATAAGGGAGTCATGGGCTTTTTTGCTAATATTTTCGGAATAATACCAAAATACGATGAAGAAGAAAAGTTGTATTCCGAGTATATGAACAGGCAAGCAGAAATAAAAGCTTATAAAAATGCAGTTAATAAAAAGGCGTATCCAAAACGCTTGCATCCTATCCCGGAAAAGAAAAAGCGTAAAAGAATTGATCATCTGAATTATCTTCGTCGTTATTCTATAACTTCCATTATACTGTTATTCTTTTCTTGCAGCTTTATAGGCTGGCTTTGGGAAGTTTCTTTACATTTGGTAAAAGACGGCGCGTTTGTAAACAGGGGAGTTATGCACGGACCATGGCTTCCGATATACGGCGCCGGCGGCGTATGTATACTGATTTTACTTAATAAGCTCAGGCATAAGCCGATAGTCGAGTTTATAGCAGCTGTTGTGCTTTGCGGAGCAGTCGAATATGCAACCAGCGCTTATCTTGAAGTTTCGTTTAATCAAAAGTGGTGGGATTACAGTGGATATTTTCTTAATCTCAACGGAAGGATTTGCGCTGAAGGCTTGCTTATATTCGGCTTGGGCGGTATGGCAATTGTATATTTGCTGGCTCCAGTTTTGGATAACTTTTTCAGAAAATTATCGCTCAAAGTAGTTATCCCGCTTTGTGTAGCGCTAATAATGCTTTTTGCAGGGGATATGGTATTTTCTCATTATTATCCTAATGCCGGAAAAGGCATTACCGATTATGAGGCTGTTTCAGATACAGAAACCTCGCAAACCGGAATTAAAGATCTTATTGATAATTTATTCTCAAAAGAGTAATTATTACTTGCCTCTTTTAAAGAAAAGCTTTCTAAAAAAGAGGCAAAATTTTTGATTAATAAATTACCTTGCAAACTGAAACGTCAAAGTTTATAGCTGTTATGTAGAAAAATCAAAGGCATCCGAACAAGAATTCGGATGCCTTAAGTATTTTTGGTATTATTAAGCTTTTAAAATCATTCGGAAATTTCGTCAACGATTTTTTGAACAGCTTCTAACGCTTCATCAGGAAGCTTATCATAGCCGCTCTTTTTCTCAGCAAAGCCTTCGATAGCGCTGACACGGTTTTGCATAGCGGCTTTAAGAGCGTCTTTATATTCTTTGTCGTTTAGATCAGGAGTAAAGCCCTCCCAGTTTAAAATCTCGATGTCTTCAAACGGACCCCATTGGGTGAACTCAGCCTTGTTTTCAACGATTGCTTCCAAAATACCGAGGGTATCTTCTTTTTGTACCTTTTTACCCATAAAGTCGCCTGTGTTGATAATGTAGCAGTCAACGTTCTTTTCTTCAACTAACTTTTTGAACTTAACATAGTCGTTTACAAGCGGATAAGTTCTAAACGGGTTTGCATAAGGAACAATTCTTAATGCGTTCATATCTGTGCCGGCTTTAACACGCTCTGCGGAAGAAGTTTTTGTGGCGAGAGTTGCTCCCATAACAGAAGCTAATGAAGCGCCCTTTAATTTAACGCAAGGCGGAATTGTAGGATCCTTCATAATCCAGAAGATAGCGTTTACCGGAGCGTCGATCTTATCAACGCGGTTCGGTGACCAAAGCTTTGATTTGATAGCTCTGCCGTTTCCGTTTCTGATATCTTCGGTAACAAGCTGGATTTTTCCGTCCTCGTCCATTGTAGCAGAGCAGTTTTGAGCAGATAAAAGATATTTGTTATCCGGGCATCCTGTAGGATAGTCAGCGGTTTTATCAAAGTAGGTAGGCTCTAGAGCGATAGATGCGCAGGTGTCTGTATTAATGATAAAAGCGTCGTCGTGTAAAACCTTGATAGAAGGATATTTACCGTCGTGTTTAGCGTGGGTGAGTGTGGATTTGCCTGAACCTGACAAACCGTAAACAGAAGCAACGTATTTTGAACCGTCATCAAGAGTATATTCTTTTTGACCGCCGTGGCATGAAGCGTAGCCATTGCGATTAGCTATAGCCCAAGCCATAGTAAGCGTACCTTTTTTATGTTCGCCGAAATATTTCATTCCAAGAATAGCGGCGCAGTTAGCGTTTGTATCAAAATAGCAGCAAGTCAGATCATCGCTTAAGCAGCTGTAATCAACGTCAGGGCTGGGAGTTGGAGCCCACTGAGGATCAGAGAAAATGTAGATATCTGCCTCTTTTCCGTCGCCCACAGGCTTTGAATTTTTATACATTTTTACATATTCATCAGACATATACTGGAAGTTAATCATCCAGTTATACATAAGATTTTCTTCGCCCTCAGGGATAAGCAGATGAGCTTTTACCATAAATTCTTCATCCAAACCAACATAGCAAGTAGCGTGATAAAGCTTTTTAAAACGAGTCTTATAAATTGCGTCCATTACAACTTTATCGAGCTTTGCATCGTCAACACCGGGTTCTCCTTTTATGCGGCGGGCAGCAGCGTATCTTCCGGTTACAGCGCCGTCGTTAAAAAGCAGTACCTTTGCATCTTCCGGCAGACCGAATTCTTCGCCTCTGTATACAGGCATATCTGTGACAATAGTACCGGGTGAATTTTTAGCAAGATTGTAAGCTTCTTTTAGAGTGTCAACTCTGACAACGTTGTTGCCATAGAAAGCAGCTTCGATAATAGATCTTGTTTTTGAGAAACCGACTTTACCTAAGCCGATTTCGTTTAATTTGTAATTAGCTTTTGTTGACATAATGTTCCTCCTAAAAAACAGTATATAAATACATAATTACATAATTATAAATAATTATACAATCTAAATTATCGTATAATATCACAAAAAAGTCAAGTCAAAAACCTTATAAATTAATTTTTATAAAAAATCAAAGCAAAATAGCGCTAGATTTTATTTGTATATACCCGATTATTTGGAAAAAATTATCAACAGCACTTACACAAACAAAAAACATCGCCGCAAAAAGCGGCGATGAGCAAAGTGGTTAATAAACAATAACAGGCGTTCCTATACGTGTATATTGATAAAGTTTTTTTACGTCGCCATAAGGAGTGTTTACACATCCGTGCGAGCCGTTGCCTTTATAGATATTTCCGCCGTAGCTGCTGCGCCAGCTAGAGTCATGTATGCCGCAGCCTGAGTAAGTAAACGCCATCCAATAGTTTACCCGAGAAGCATATCCGGGACCGACTAAGGTAGCGGGGGATAGTTTTTGATAAATTTTATAGTAGCCTTTAGGTGTATCATTAGTGCCGTAGTTTCCTGTAACGACTTTTGAAGTAACTTTCAAATCTCCATTTTTGTAGTACCAAATGCGTTGTTGCTTGATACTTATTTCTACATATTCATTTCCTACGCTCTTTGAATATGCGTTTTTGTTAATGGTTACAGATAGCGGAAGATAAGTACCGTATGCTTTTACTGTAGATGAACCGACATATCTGTACGGAATAATTCTGAAGTAATATTTCTTTCCGTTTGTCAGCCTTATAGTGTTTTCATAATCTGCAGTGGTAGTTGAAAGCTTTTTAAAATATTTGGTTTGGTTTGTTGTGGCGTAGTAGATATCGTAACCCTGTGCATATTTGTTCTTTCTCCAGGACATTGAAGCGCGAGAAAGCTGAGTAGTAAAACCGGTTTTTACAGGAGCGCATAATCCGCAAACTGTCTCAAGGCGGTCTGAAATATCGCTTAAAATTACTTTGCCGTCTGCGTCTCTGCGCCAGGCTTTAACCCTATAATAGTATCCTCTGCCTTGTTCGACACTTGTATCTTTAAAATATGCAGTATTTTTATATAGTGCTTTATATTTTACAAGGCTTCCGTTTGTTTTATAGCACTGACGATATACTATATATCCGTCTGCGTTAGGGTTCTTATCCCAACTAAAATCAATATATGAAGATGAGTGTTCAAGCCAAAGACCGGTTACCTTTTTAGGTGTGGTTGTAGTTTTGAAAACAGAAGCTGCTCCTTCTATCTTTTTGTTGTCGTCGTCTTTTACATAAGCGCAGATTTTAAACTCATACATAGTAGAATTAGTAAGATCGGTTTTTTTGTACGTGGTTTTTGTGGTTGTCGTTAGATAGGAGAAAGCTTTTTTTGTATCAGCATTGCGCCAGTATATGTTAAATCCGTCAGCATTGCCGGCATAATTCCAACTTAGAGATATGGAAGTAGTCGCATTTGAGGTGCGCATAATATTTTTAACTGTTCCTACAGTAATTTCGGGTTTGGTAGGTTGTTGTGTTTCTTCCTGAGCGGGTTGTTGAGTATCCGTTTCTTGAGTAGCAGGATTGGTTTCTTCCTGATTTTCTAAAACAGCTGAATTTTCTTTGCTTTCAGTTGTTGATAAATTAGAATTTACATTTTTTTCTTCGCTGACTTCGGCAGATACAGACAGACAGAATGTCACTCCTATTAATATTAACGTAATCATCAGCAAAGCAAGCGACCGCTTTTTGAGTTTTTGCATTATTGTTCCCCCGTTTTTACTCATTGTTATATGATTTAAGATTCTTTAGATTTATAAAATTTAATTTATGAACTCAATTTCACCGTTTTCCTTCATGCTTTTAATTCTGGCGAGGGATTCAACTCTGATACCCATATCGCGAATCATTTTGCCGCCCTCTTGGTAAGCTTTTTCTATTATTATACCGGCACCTACAATAGTGGCTTTGGCGTCGCTTATAAGATTAATAAGCCCGTTAAGAGCCGATCCCTTTGCCAAGAAGTCGTCAATGATGAGAATTTTATCTTCATTGTTTAAAAATTCTTTTGAAACAATGATGTCATATGTGTTCTTGTGAGTAAAAGATTCAACCTTTGAGGTGTATACATCTCCGGCGATATTAACGGTCTTTTGTTTTTTTGCAAATACTACCGGCACGTTAAATTCTTGTGCTACGATGCATGCAATGCCAATACCTGATGCTTCAATCGTCAGTATTTTATTAATTTCTTCTCCTTCAAAACGACGTTTGAATTCTTTTGCTAAAAGAGATATAAACGCAACGTCAATTTGATGGTTTACAAAGCTGTCGACTTTTAGGATATTTCCTTTTCCGATTTTTCCGTCTTTGAGGATTCTTTTTTCAAGCAATTCCATTATAAGACTCTCCTAATACATATTTATAACATTATAAAAATATTACTATATTTAAAAATATTTAGCAATAGTTTTTTCGAAAAAAGGCTAAACATGTCGAATGTTTTTAAAGCGTTGTTTAGAATCTTGACGATGCTTGATTTATTATCTATAATTGTCAGTAGATAAATAAAACAACGAGGGATACAACTATGACTGATATTGAAATTGCGCAGAGTGTAAAAATGAAAAATATAACCGATGTCGCGAACAGCGCAGATATTGATGAAAAATATCTTGAATTATACGGCAGATATAAGGCGAAAGTAGATTTGTCTTTGCTTGATGATAAGAAGCATGCAAGCTCTAAATTGATTTTGGTAACTGCAATTACCCCCACTTCTGCGGGAGAAGGAAAAACCACCACTACTATAGGTCTTGCCGATGCGATGAAAAGTATAGGAAAAGACGCTGTTGTAGCTTTGCGTGAGCCTTCTTTGGGACCGGTATTCGGTGTGAAGGGAGGAGCCGCAGGCGGCGGATGGGCTCAGGTCGTTCCTATGGAGGATATAAATCTACACTTTACGGGAGATTTTCACGCTATAGGAGCAGCTAATAATTTGCTTGCCGCTATGTTGGATAATCACATATATCATGGGAATTCTCTGAATATCGATCCCAGAAGAATCATCTGGAAACGCTGTGTTGATATGAATGACCGTCAGCTCAGATTTGTTACCGACGGATTGGGCGGCAGGATAAACGGCACTCCCAGAGAAGACGGATATGATATAACGGCAGCATCGGAAATTATGGCTGTTTTATGCCTTGCATCTTCTATCAAAGATTTGAAAAAACGACTTTCAGAAATAATTGTTGGATATACATATGATGACAAGCCGGTTACAGCAGGTGATCTGAAAGCACAGGGTGCAATGGCAGCCCTCTTAAAAGATGCGATAAAGCCTAATTTGGTTCAAACTCTAGAAGGAACGCCTGCATTTATTCACGGCGGACCGTTTGCTAATATTGCTCATGGTTGTAACTCTGTTATAGCTACTAAATGCGCTATGGCTGTGTCAGATTATACGATTACAGAAGCAGGCTTTGGTTCGGATCTCGGTGCTGAGAAGTTTTTGGATATCAAGTGCCGATATGCAGGATTCAAGCCTAACGTGGTTGTAATTGTTGCTACTGTACGCGCTTTGAAAATGCATGGAGGGCTAAAAAAGAGCGAGCTGGAAACAGAAAATCTTGAATCACTAGAAAAGGGCCTGCCTAATCTTATAAGGCATATTTCAAATATAAAAGATGTTTATCGTTTGTCGTGCGTTATAGCTATAAATCGTTTCCCTTCTGATACCGATGCTGAAATAAATCTGTTAATAGAAAAATGCAAAGACTTGGGTGTCAATGTAAAAATTTCTACCGTTTGGTCAGATGGCTCAAACGGAGCAATAGATTTGGCTCATGAGGTCGTAAGACTTTGTGAAGAAGAAAGCAATAAGGATTTTTCATTTTTGTATGATCTAAATTCTTCTATAGAACAAAAAATCGAAACGATAGTAAAAAAAATATACAGAGGCTCGTCTGTTTCTTATACAAAGAACGCTGAAAAAGAAATAGCTAAATTAAAGGCTTTGGGTTACGACAAACTCCCTGTTTGTATCGCAAAAACTCAGTACAGCTTTTCCGATGATCCGTCTAAATTGTGTGCACCGAGCGATTTTGACATAAATATAAAAAATGTCAAAATCAGCGCCGGAGCAGGATTTATAGTAGTTTTTACAGGAAATATTATGACGATGCCAGGGTTGCCGAAATCACCTGCTGCAGAGAACGTTGATATTAGCGATAAAAGCATAATAAGCGGGCTGTTTTAAAGAAATAAAATGAAATATAAAATTAATGATATCGATATACTCTTTGAAGACAAATATTTGTTGGTAGTTGTAAAGCCTTATGGCGTTTTATCGCAGGACAGCGCTACAGAGAAAGGTTTACCCGATATTTTGAGCAAGTATCGAGAAGAAAAAGGAGAAGGCTCTTATATTGGCACACCTTACCGATTAGACAGAACTACACAGGGAATAATGGTCTATGCTAAAGATCCGAAAACCGCCGCATTTTTATCGAAGATGGTGATGGATAAAAAACTGAGAAAATTTTATTACGCCCTTGTTTCTCCTGTTCCAGAAGTAAAAGAGGGCACTCTCAAAGATTTATTGTTTTATGACAGAACAAAGAATAAGTCCTATGTGGTAAAACGAGAAAGAAAAGGCGTTAAGAAAGCAGAGCTTTTTTATAAAATTGTTGACACAAAAATTATAGATAATAACGAAATGTCTTTGATAAAAGTTAAGCTTTTTACCGGTAGAACCCATCAGATACGATGTCAGATGTCAAATATAGGTTGCCCTGTAGCAGGAGACAGGCGCTACGGCAGCATGATAAATACGAAAAATATTTTGCTGTGTGCCGGAGATGTATATTTTATACATCCGCTTACTAAAGAAAATTTGCACTTTGAATATAAACCTGCAAACGATTATTTTGAATTTTTTGATTATAAATAAAAAGTCGAAAGGAGAAAATCCCTTTCGGCTTTTTATAATGTTATCGATAATATGAAAACTTATTCCTCTTCAACATCTGTAACTGTGTATCCGGCAGAGGCGATAACTTCTTTGAGCTTTTGTGCATCTATTTTTTCCTTTGATGTTATAGTGGTAAGGTCCTTTTCATGAGAAGAAGTCACGCTTTCTGTATCAAAATTTTTTCTGACAGCTTCATTTACATGTTTTTCGCACATTGGGCACATCATGCCCTCAACTTTTGCTTTTGTAGTGTACATATTAATTTTCCTTTCTGCTTTTATATTATTTTTATTATTGTTTATTTTAAATAAATTTAGTCTTAGAGCGTTTGTAACAACGCAAAAGCTAGACAGACTCATAGCTGCAGCGCCAAACATAGGACTTATTGTAATCCCCAGAGAGGAAAATACTCCGCAGGCTATAGGAATACAAATAATATTGTATATAAACGCCCAAAACAGATTTTCCCTTATATTTTGAATTGTCGCGCGACTGAGTTTTATTGCACTGACAACGTCGCTTACAGAGTTGTTCATCAGCACAACGTCGGCAGAATCTATTGCAATAGATGTTCCTGCGCCTATCGCCATGCCTGTGTCAGCGCAGACCAGAGCAGGCGCATCGTTAATACCGTCGCCTACCATACATACTTTGCCGTCGGATTTTAATTTTTCAACGATGCTTTGTTTTTCGTTTGGTGTGACTTCTGCGTATATTTTATCTGCGCCTATCTCTTTTGCAACCGTGTGCGCAACACGCGAGTTGTCACCTGTTATTACAGCTGTTTTGATTTTCATCTCATGAAGCGCTTTTATAGAGATTTTTGCGTCCTCTTTTATGGTATCGGATACGGCTATTATTCCTAATAATTTATTATCTCTTGCAAAGAAGATAGGAGTTTTACCTTTGTCAGACATCTTTTGATATTGTCTTTCTATTTCGGCTGGTATCACAGCTTTTTCTTTAATAAAACTTAGTTTGCCTCCAAAAACTTCAAAGCCTTCGATTTGAGCTTTTACACCATATCCGGCAACCGCCTCAAAATTTAAGTTTTCATTAGCGAATATATTGTGCTCTTTTGCATACTCCACGATAGCTTTAGCGAGAGGGTGTTCGCTTTTGAGCTCTACTGAATATGCATAGCTTAAAAGCTCAATTTTATCAGTGTTATTTGCGGTTATTACATCACACACCTTTGGCGTACCGTGAGTAACAGTTCCTGTTTTGTCTAAAGCGACAATCTGAGTTTTTCCGGCGTTTTCGAGTGAAGCGGCGGTTTTAAATAGTATTCCTGCTTTGGCTCCAACACCGTTTCCTACCATAATTGACACAGGCGTTGCAAGTCCCAGAGCACAGGGACAGCTTATAACCAGTACGGATATAGCTCTTGATAACGCGTATGAAAATTCCTGACCTATAATCAGCCAAATCAGCATTGTTATAAAAGCTATAGTCATAACTATAGGTACAAATATTCCGGAGACTTTGTCCGCTATACGTGCTATCGGAGCTTTTGTAAGCGTTGCTTCGGAAATGGTTTTGATAATTTGCGAGAGAACTGTGTCTTCTCCGATTTTTTGGGCTTTACATTTTAGATATCCCGACTGATTAATCGTAGCGGCACAGATTTTGTCGCCGACAGATTTTTCCACAGGAATGCTTTCTCCCGTGAGCATGCTCTCGTCAACGGAGCTGTTACCTTCTATAATAATACCGTCTGTTGAAATTTTATCTCCCGGTCGTACAATAAATATATCGCCTACTTTTATATTTTCTATAGGTATTTTTTGTTCTTTCCCGTTTTTTTCGATATAAGCATATTGGGGCTTTAGTTTTATCAAATCTTTTAAAGCATTTGTGGTTTTTCCTTTTGATATTGCTTCAAGCAGTTTTCCTACGGTTATCAGAGTTAGTATCATTCCTGCAGATTCAAAATAAAACTCGTTCGAATATTGACTGATAATATCCATGTTACCGTTAGCAAGTATAATTTTAAAAAGCACATAAACGCTCCGCAAAAAAGACGCCGATGCTCCCATAGCTACCAATGTATCCATATTAGGAGATAAATGCAAAGCGCTTTTAAATCCGCTGATAAAAAATTTCTGATTAATAATCATGATAACGATACAAATAATCATTTGCACAAGTCCCTGGGCGGCATAATTTTCACTTAGAAAAGAGGGGAGAGGAAATCCAAACATATTATGCCCCATAGAGCTGTACATGAGAATAATTAGGAAAACAAGCGATGATATAAGTCTGTTTTTTAATGCTTTTATCTCTTCTTTTTGAGCTAAAAAAGTATCATACGTTGAAACGTTTGTTTTTTTAGTCTTTTCTTCTTTCAAATAAGCTTCGTATCCAGCGTTCTTGACAGCGTTTATTATATTTTCTGCGCTTTCTTTTCCGTCAACTGCCATTGAGTTTGTAAGCAGGCTAACGGAGCAATTTTCAACTTTGTCTAATTTGGATACAGCTTTTTCGATTCTTGCACTACATGCTGCACATGACATACCTTTTATATCAAATTGCTGCATAAATTTCACCTCTTATTTTGTAAGCTTTGAAATAATAGTCATCAATTCGTCAATTACCCCGTCTTTGTCCTCTTTGATATCACGCACAACGCAGGTGTTGATGTGCTTGTTAAGAAGTTCTTGATTGAACGAATCAAAGGCTTTGCTCACTGCTGCTGACTGTGTTAAAATATCTACACAATATACGTCGTTTTCTACCATGTTTTTAATGCCGCGTATTTGTCCTTCAATCCTGCTTAAACGATTTATAAGTTTCTTTTTTTCATCAATATCTCTTAGTGTTTTTTTATTACAATTGCAGGAATTTTTGTTTTCTGCCATAAAAATCACCAACCTCTCAATATACCCTGTATGGGTATATTGTATACCCCGCCCTGGTATTTGTCAAGCAGCGTTTTTTAAAATGAAAATGCTCTAATATCAAAATAAAATACAAATTTGTTACAAGCAATAAAAATTTTAAAAATTTATAACAAAAAGTAGTGCACAAAAATTATTTTTCTCCCTTGTCTTTTGATGAAAAAACAGATATAATGTAAAAGTATTACTGCTTTTGTCGAAGTGTTTTTGGAGGATGTTGTTTTGCGTAATAAAATCGCAAATTGGAAGATCGTAAATTTATTTTTTTTCATAATTTTTTCTGCGGTGCTGATTTTTGGCACCGCTGTAAGTGTTTGTGCGGTTGATAATAAGTATACGTTCAGTGATATAAAAATGTCGATAAAAATTCCGCGTGATTATATTACGATAACGAAAGATTTTTCCCGTGACGAGCAGGCTTTTGAGACTCTTGATTTAGATTACGACGAGACCATAACCGCTTTCAAATCCGCCGGAATTTATCTTCAGGCTTATGATGAAAATAAGATAACAAAAATTACGTTGACCGTAGCGTCAGATGATGACAGCAAAAAAATTAATAACTACAGCGATATCACCGCCACTCAAAGGCAGCAGATAATAGATGCTTTTTTAGAGGATGAGACATATTTGACGGGAGTAGAAAAAAAGCACGGCGGCAATATATTTTTGGATTTTACTTTAAAAAATGAAGATAATGATAAAACTCTTTATGCTTCTCAGTGTAATACGGTAATAAACGGAATGAATATTAACCTTACTATGCAAAAAAGCGGTGAATCATTTGATAACGACGATAATAAGGTTTTAGACAGCATAGCAGAAAGTATAAGCTTTGATAAAATAACACTCAAAACGGGACCGGCCTTTGATTGGTGGAGAGTTGTTTTGGTATTGGCTATCATGGCGGCTATAGCGGTTGCGGTATCATATATATATAAACAATATAATGAAGCTAAGCGTCGTAAATTAAAAGAACGCAGAGATCGGTCCAGAATGAACAATCAACAAAAACTTGCTCAAGTTATTGAGGAAGAAACAAAAACCTCTACCGATACATTTAATGAAGAAAATTTATCCAATCAGGAACAGGAACAACCATATCAGCCGGAGCAGTTGACTTTTGACGAGTTGCTTGGATATCAAGATGAAAACGAGTACAAAGAACGAGCTGCTACAGATTTAGAGAGCTATGATATTAATGTTAAAGAGAAGAATGTAAACGCCGGCATGGACTATTTTGAAGACAGCGGCGACAGCATAAATAACAGCGTAGATTATTTTGATTCTTATTTTAAAGAATCGACAAAACATCGCAGCGTTTTTTCAAGATTTTTTAGTATCTTGGGAGCATATATTAAAATAGCGTTTAATCATACAAGATATTTCTTTAAAAATTTAGGTAAAATGATATCTGAAATTTTTAAAGGAAAGCAAAAGAAAAATTAGATTTCGTTTGAAAATATACTTGTTTTTTACAAAATGTATAAAAAATAGTATTTTTTAACTAAAATTTGTAGTATTTCGTATTTTGGTTTGTTATTGAATTAACAATCAAAATAGAATATAATATTATATGTTAGTATATTTTAACTTTAAGGAGATTTTTTTATGGCAAGAGTTTACAATTTTTCAGCAGGTCCTTCTATGTTACCTGAAAGCGTATTAAAAAAAGCAGCATCTGAAATGCTCGACTATCAGGGCAGCGGTCAGTCCGTTATGGAAATGTCTCATAGAAGCAAAGTCTATGACGCAATAATAAAAGAAGCAGAGGCATTGCTCAGAGAAGTTATGAATATTCCGGACAATTACAAGGTATTGTTCTTGCAGGGCGGTGCTTCATCACAGTTTGCAATGGTAGCTATGAACCTGATGAATAAAAATAATAAAGCCGATTATGTTATTACAGGTCAGTGGGCTAAAAAAGCTTATAAAGAGGCTGCTCGTTACGGAAATGCCAGAGTAGTAGCATCTTCTGAGGACAAGACATTTACATATATTCCAAAGCTTGAAAAAGCAGATTTTGATAAGGATGCCGACTATGTTCATATTTGTATGAACAACACAATTTACGGAACTGTATATCACGAGCTTCCGGATACAGGCGATGTTGATTTGGTAGCAGACATTTCTTCGTGCATTTTATCTGAGCCTATTGACGTATCTAAATTTGGCGTTCTTTATGCAGGTGCTCAAAAGAACATGGCTCCTGCAGGACTTACGGTTGTAATCGTTAGAGAAGATCTTATCGGAAATGCTATGGATATCACACCTACAATGTTTAATTATCAGACACATGCAGACAACGGTTCTATGTTTAACACTCCGCCTTGTTATACAATATATATGGCAAAGCTGGTTCTTGAGTGGATTAAAAACGAAATCGGCGGTCTTGATAAAATGAAAGAATTAAACGAGAAGAAAGCAAGGCTTTTGTATGATTTTCTTGATTCTTCCAAAATGTTCAGAGGAACAGTTGTAAAAGAGGATCGCTCGCTGATGAACGTTCCGTTTGTGACCGACAGCGATGAGCTCAACGCTAAGTTTATTAAAGAAGCTACGGAAAACGGCTTTGTAAACTTAAAAGGTCATCGTACAGTAGGTGGCATGAGAGCTTCTATTTATAACGCTATGCCATATGAGGGCGTAGAAAAATTAGTAGAATTCATGAAGAAGTTCGAGGCTGAAAATTCTTGATTTTACACTAAAAATTTATAAAAATTTTTAGTGATGTTTTTGATGTTTTTATAATAAAAAATTATTGAATACTGAATATAAATCCAGATTATATAAAAGGAGATAATAACATTGTATAATATACTTAAACTCAACAAAATTGCCGAAGTAGGCACAAGCAGATTAGGCGAGGATTATAACTGCGTTGACGAGTGTTCAAACCCTGACGCAATATTGGTTAGAAGTGCTTCTATGCACGAATATGAAATGCCCGAAAGCCTTTTAGCTATAGCCAGAGCCGGCGCAGGCGTAAACAATATTCCTCTTGATAAATGTGCCGAAAAAGGTATCTGTGTATTTAACACTCCGGGAGCTAATGCAAATGCTGTTATGGAGCTTGTTATAGCAGGACTTTTGATGTCATCGAGAAAACTTGTTGCAGGCATTGAATGGGAAAAAACCTTAAAAGATGATGATAATGTTTTAAAAACAGTAGAAAAAGGTAAAAGCCAGTTTGTAGGACCTGAGATCAAGGGTAAAACTATTGGCGTTGTAGGACTCGGCGCTATCGGTATTTTGGTTGCCAACGCAGCAAGAGCACTTCATATGAACGTTATCGGTTATGATCCTTATCTTTCGGTTGAAGCAGCGCTGAAATTGTCTCGTCATGTTGCAACTGTAAATTCTCTGGATGAGATTTATGCTAACTGTGATTATATTACCTTGCATATTCCTCAAAATGATTCCACCAAAGGCATGATCAATGCTGAGAGCATTGCTAAGATGAAAGACGGCGTAAGAATTCTAAACTTCGCAAGAGACGGTTTGGTAGTATCTTCCGATATCAAAAAGGGATTGGAAGATAATAAGATTGCAGCTTATGTAACCGACTTTGCAACAAAAGATTTGATTGGTCTTGAGAATGTTATTGCGCTTCCTCATTTGGGCGCTTCTACTCCGGAAAGCGAAGATAACTGTGCTATTATGGCAGCGGATGAAATCAAGCAGTACCTTGAACTCGGAAACGTTAAAAATTCAGTTAACTTCCCAAATATCTCTATGCCAAAGACAGGCGATGTAAGATTTTGCGTCTTCCATGAAAATACCCCGAAGATTATATCTAAGTTACTCGAGGTGATCGGCGGTAATGTTGAAAATATGGAAAACAAGTCCCGCGGTAACTATGCTTATACTATCATTGACGCGACAGACGTAAACGCCGATGCCGAAGAAGCTATAAAAACTTTTGAAGGTATTATAAGAGTAAGAGTTATTAAATAATAAAAATCGCGATTTAAAATCGAGATTACAAATTGAAATTTAAAGTTTGCAGCCGATGTTACATTGTAATATCGGCTGTTTTTTATATGCTATCAACATAAAAATCTTCTAAAAATCAAGGTTTTATTTAAAACAACCAAATCTATCAAAATTGTAACTTTTTTGCTAAAATTTATTTACATGTATATGGTTTTATTTTATAATCTACCGGTAAAAATTGTTAAGCGAAAATGGATTGGTTTGAATATTTTTATATGTTTGTTTTAGTGATTAAAGTCATTGTGTTCCTATGTTTTTATATGTAGGTAGAGAATTGATTTCTCCTACATATAACGCAGCATATACATATTTGTTTTAACCAACAATAAAAATATATAAACAAGTTGTCTGCTTGTTATAAATATGAGAATTAATCCGTTGTGCTTAATGAAAAAGGAGAGATTAATTATGAATTTAAAAATCAAAAAAGTAAAAAACTGTTATCTATCCTGTTAGTGGTGCTGATGTTTATAACAACACTGACCGTTGTATCTGTAGCGGCTTCTGCGGCAGAAGCAACAGAAGTTTCTGTTGGCGCTACAAGCGGCACCACAGGCGCCTGTAAATGGAAAATAGAAAACGCCACTTTGACGATCAGCGGCAACGGTGCTATGGAGGATTATAAGTATTCAACTCCATGGAAAGACAGTGAATTTACCAAAGTGGTCATTAAAGACGGTGTAACAAATATCGGCAGTTATGCGTTTTACAAATGCAATAACCTGACCTCTGTGACGATTGGCAATTCTGTTACGAGTATAGGTAGTTATGCGTTTGCTTTTTGCAATAACCTGACCTCTGTAACCATACCAGCTTCTGTTACAAATATTGATTCTTCTGCGCTTTATAGTTGCGGCAACTTGTCTAATATTATGGTAGATGATAATAATACAAAATACAGTTCAATTAACGGAAATTTATATAATAGGACTGCAACAACTCTGCTTCGGTATGCGTTAGGAAAAAAAGATAAATCTTTTAATATTCCCGACTCTGTCACGAGTATAGGTATAGGTGTTTTTTATAATTCTGATAGCTTGACCTCTTTTACAATCGGCAACTCTGTTACAAGTATCAGTGAAGGTGCGTTTTGGAATTGTGATAGTCTGACCTCTATAACGATCCCCAACTCTGTCACAAGTATTGATGAAGGTGCGTTTTCAATGTGCGAAAATTTGACCTCTGTAACAGTTCCCAACTCTGTAACGAGTATCGGTGATAGTGCGTTTTTTATGTGCAATAGCCTGACCTCTATAACGATTCCCGACTCAGTCACATCTATTGGGGACAGAGCGTTTGGTTATGAGTACTCTAACAAAATTGAAGGCTTTACGATATACGGAGCTAAGGGCAGCGCAGCAGAAACCTACGCGAACGAAAACGGCTTTAACTTTATTCCATTTATATGGAAATTAGATAACGGTACTCTGACGATCAGCGGCAACGGAAGTATGGGAAGTTTTAAAGGCAAAGATCGTCCATGGCAAAACAGTGAATTTAGCAATTTGGTCATAAAAGATGGTATAACAAGTGTCGGTATTTATGCGTTTTTTAATTGCAAAAGTTTGACCTCTGTGACGATTGGAAAATCTGTCACGAGTATAGGTGGTTATGCGTTTAAAGGTTGTAGCAACCTGACCTCTGTGAATATTCCGAACTCTGTCACAAGTATTAATAATTCTGCGTTTTACGGTTGCAGCAGTTTGACCTCTGTTACAATTCCTGAATCTGTTACGAGCATTGATAGTTTGGCGTTTAAAGGTTGCGACAATCTGACAATAATCGGTTTTGAGGGCAGCGCAGCACAGACATATGCAATTGAAAACGGTTTTGACTTTCTTGTAGGAGGCGATGCTGACATCAACGGTTCGTTAACAATAAATGACGCAACATGCATTCAGCGCTATCTTGCCGAGTTTATGGACTTTGATGAATCTCAACTAAAAGCTGCGGACTTTAACGGTGACGGCTATGTGAATATCAGAGATGTTACAGCAATACAGCGTTGTTTGGTCGGGTTTAAGGAATTATACTAAGGTTAACAAAAAAGGATTAATATAATAATAACAACAACCCCACCGCACAGCTTTTTGTGTGGTGGGGTTTAAAAACATCCGAAGACAGATTATGATTGACCCGACGTCGAAAGTTAGTTTTTTGGTCTAACTTTCGGGCGCCGGGTCAAAATGTTTGGTAAGATATTATTACAGTAATAATCTAAAATTTATAAAAATAGAAAATATTTAGTTGTTTTCTGAATATTTTAAGTCTTGTTTATCACTGTAAATATTTTTAATATAATTTAATAATTCGTCTGAAAGCATGCTTTCTACAGCTTTTGGATTGTCCGGCAGGGCAAGGATAACTTGATTTTTATAACGAATTATATAACCGTTTTGGTTATCACAATTTAATTTTCTCATGTTAGACAAGGTCAGTCCGCTGCTGGACATAACTCTCGATAGAACCACAGAGAGATTATCATCGTCGTTTAAATACAGTCCTCCTATGATTACAACAACATTACAGTATTTAAGGCTGTCACATACTTGTTCACCTAAGTTTACAGGAGTGACGGATGAGTTTACTGTGCGAATATCAAAGTCTATTTTTTCAAAAGCTTTTTTTACTCTTTTTTCACAGTAACCGGTTTTTTTTGACAGATAAAACAAAATATCATATTTCATAGCTGATTACCTTTATATTATAAGTATTATTTTTGCTTTGCTTCAAAAATAGGAGCTATAGACATACTGTATTTTACGTTATCAAGATCAAAACCTTCAGTATCCCATCCTTTAAATTCATAAGTATAGTAATCATCTTCGGGCATGGTTGGATCGGAGGAAGGAATGGGAACAGCGTCTCCTTCCTTTACAGATCTGGTTTCAAAAGTTGAGCCGTCATAATTCATAAAGGTTACGGTATAGAAAGTTATCATTTGAGGTTCTGTGGCTTTGGTTTTCTTTTTGCCTGAAGAGTCTTTTGGCTCTTCGGTCGGGTTTGCGGCAACTGTTGCGGTCAAAGTTTCATCACCTTCGAGATCACCCTTACCATCGTACCAGTTTATTAAACCTTTTTCGTCAGCTTTTTTAAAGGTATAAACAGTTGGTCTGGTACCGCCGTTTCTTGTATAATAGACGTCAGGGAATACAGGACTTGAATTTTTTGTTGCAAGATCGGTGTCAACTTTATCGCTTTCGCCGTCTCTGACTTTTCGTGCAACTATAACTGTTCTAAAGTTAGTGAATTCATATGAACAGGTTGATAAAGTAAGAATCTGGTCGTCTTCATTTACCATAACCGGAATATCAAACAGAGAGCGAATACGAACATTATATATAAAATTCATAAATTCAGCGTCTGATGTAAATTCTCCCTGCATATAATTAAAGAATTCACCATGAGCATATAGGGTAGACGTTTTAAATACCGATATGATTTTCCATTTAGCGTCTTCCTCGGGTGTATTAAATACTATAACAGGATGCTCTTTGTAGTAATCCAAATTTCCTTCTAAATTTCCGTAGTTTACAAGCTCGTGGAACATGCTGCCGTCATTCATATTGTGTCCGTGCATAATTACATTTCTTGAATCGGTTGATTTAGTCGAGCGATAATCTAAGAATACACTGCCGTAATCAGACCAATTTTCTTTGTAGTTATGGTTTAGATAATACTGGCTTGACGGGCTGTCTCCCTCGTGTTCAAGAACAGGGTAATCAATTTTAGTATCGTCTATCCGAATCCAGCCTACAATCTCATCATTAATCTTTTTAAGAGCTTCCCAGTCTTGTTCTCTGCCGGAGCTATTAGAATCATCTCCGTTATCGCCCGTGTTATATGCGATCTCTTGTAGCTGAGAATTCACCTGGTTATTAAGCATAGGAGCAATAACAAAATAGTATAGTAAATATCCTAACGCGATCAATAATGCAAGAATAGCTACAAGAACAACCCATTTTCTTGCTTTAACAGAAGGCTTATCAAAGCGATGAGGAATAAAACTGTTAAAAAATTTACCCTTTTTCTTTTTAGAAGTTTTTATATTTGCTGATTTTTCTCCTACATATGTAAGACCACCCGGAAAATTATCTTGGCTGCTTTTCAAAATTTCCAAAGCTTTTGGAACGGCTAACTTGATCATCTCTTGTGAAGGCAGTGAGGCTAAAGAAGCATATGGTAGAATAATAAACTTTTTGCCGTTTAGCTCGTAGCAATAGCCTTTGATATTATTATCTTCATTATCGTTTGGAGTGTCAGCGATATTTTTTAATGAATGAATTTTTATTTTTGGTGTTTGACCGGCATGCTCTTCATCGCACGAAAGTTGCGATTCCTGAAAAGAAACCAAATCATAAAAATATTGCAAAAAATCTGATTTATCAGCATTAGGCAATGCATTTGCAAAAATTACGACGTCTGCACTTTCATCGCTCTTTAGCGAGGTTACAACAGCTTTTGTTATTTTTTTAGCATCAAGAGGAAGGATGTTAAAATCGTTGACCTCTAAATCCATATCTGCCAGATCATCACGGATTTTTTCGAAATTTCCGTTAAGATCAGAAAAATCCTTTTCGCTTTTTTTGATTGAATATAAATCACATTTTAACATAGTAAAAACTTCTTTCGTTTTATAATTAAATAAATTGATTATTGAATGATAATAGTTTTGGTGTTTTCGATAGCTTTTTTAATAAGCTCTTCCATATCGGCGTCTTTTTGAGCCTGTTCAACAAACTTTAATATCGGCCTGGTTCTCGGATGCTTTGGAGTAAATACCGTGCAGCAATCCTCATACGGTTCTATGGATGTTTCAAAAGCGCCTATTTTGCGGGAAATATCAATTATTTCCTGTTTATCCATACCAATCAAAGGTCTGAATGTAAGCATATTACAAGCACAGTCGGTACATTCTATAGCATATAAAGTTTGCGACGCTACCTGACCTAAGCTTTCGCCTGTAATAAGAGCGTGAGAAGAATCTTCTTTTGCTAAAGCTGATGCAACTTGCATCATAACGCGTCTCATAATTATAGTAAACAATTCTTCGGGACATTTATCTCGAATGGTCTCTTGAATTTTTGTAAACGGTACGGTGTGCATTTCTATTGGTCCTGCATACTGACTGACAATTTTTAAAAGCTTTTCAACTTTCATTCTTGCTCGCTCTGAAGTGTAGGGTGGGCTTTCAAAATGAACTGCGGATAAAGTAAGCCCGCGTTTTGCCATCATATATGCGGCAACAGGAGAGTCTATCCCGCCGCTTATAAGAATGGTGGCTTTTCCCGATGTGCCTATCGGCATACCGCCTTGACCTTTTATTGTTTTAGAATGTATGCACGCGCTAAAATCGCGGATTTCAACCGTAATAGTGATATCGGGATTTTTAACGTCCACTTTTAGCTTGGGGAAAGTTTCCAAGATTTTACCGCCAACCTCAGCGCAAATCTCAGGAGATTTAAGTGGAAATTTTTTATCGCTGCGCTTTGCGTTGACCTTAAATGTTTTAGCAAATTTTAAATCGTCTGCGACATAGTCTGTAACGACGTTCAATATTGTATTCATATCTTTTGTACAAATGAGAGCGCGTGAAAAGGCGGCAATGCCGAAAACCTGAGAAATTTTTTCACAAACCTCATCAAGGTCAATATCGTCCGACAAAGGCTCTATATATATTGTTGACTGAGCGATTTTAACAGAAAAGGCACCCAGTGATCTAATTTTATGTTTTATGTTTTTTATAAGAATTTCTTCAAATGATTTTCGGTTAAGTCCTTTTAGAACCATTTCTCCGAGCTTGATAAGTATAATTTCTTTCATTTTATCTTTTTATCCTTGCTAAAGTTTTTAGTCCTTCATAGATTCCGTCTGACAAAGCATCTATGTCTTCTTTTGTGTTATACTTTGAAAAGCTTATTCTCAAAGCACAGTCAATCATATTATCAGAAATGCCCATAGCTTTTAAAACATAGCTTTTTTTACCTTTAGCACATGCGCTTGAGCTGGATATAAAAACATTTTGCGTTTCAAGGAAGTGCAGCATAGTCTCGCTTTTTATTGAGTCAACAGATATGTTGATGATATAGGGAAGGGCATCTGTGTTTGAATTAAACGTTACTCCGTCTATACTTGACAGCTTTTTAATGGCGTAAGAATTGAGCTCTTTTATGTATTCTAAATTTGAATTTATATCAAATTCGCTTACAGCTGCTGAAAATCCGGCTATAAGGGGGGCAGCCTCTGTGCCGGGTCTGATCTTTCTTTGTTGTTCTCCGCCGTAGAGTAAAGGCGTAAACTTGGCGTTATCGGATATATACAGGGCTCCTACACCTTTTGGTCCGTGAACCTTGTGTGCGCTGACGGATACAAAATCAACATTCCACTTTTTTGGTTTCAGCAGTAATTTTCCGTATGCCTGTACACAGTCGCAGTGAATATAGGCGTTTGATTTTGCTTTTACTATTTTTGCTATTTGGTCAACAGGCTGTATTGATCCTGTTTCGTTATTTACATACATAACCGATACAAGAATGGTATCGTTAAAAATAAGCTTTTCAAGTTCTTCTAATACAACTATACCGTTTTTGTCTACCGGAGCAAAAACCACATCGTATCCGCGGCGTTTGAGCTCTTGGGCGCTTTCGTAAACGGAAGGGTGTTCAATAGCAGAAACAATTATGCGATTTCCTCTTCTTTTTAGCTTGTCCGCAACACCAAAAAGCACCGTGTTGTTAGATTCGGTAGATCCGCTGGTGAAATATATATTTTTAGCACTAACAGACATAGATTCTGCGATACATTCTCTGGCGCTTTCTATATACTTTTCGGCTTTAATCCCCATACTGTGCAAAGACGACGGGTTGCCGTAATATTGTGTCATAATTTTATATGCCAAATCTGCCGCTTTTTGAGATACTTTAGTTGTAGCGCTGTTATCAAGATAACTGATTCTCATGATATATACCTACTCGTATTAATACCTAAGTAACTACTGATTAATTCATGCATTAAAGCTGGGTGCACAACTTGTTTGCATTTTTTCTACCACTTTGCCCAAAAATCAGTCCACATACGTCAGTATGCGAACTGGTTGTTTGTACAAACCGATGAAAAATCTGTCTGCACAATTTGTACACCCGAATTAATCTTTGTTTACTTTAATAATTATACATATATTATATATAAAAATCAAGGATGCATTTTTGCATTTGATGTAAACAAAATTTGAATTAATTTTAAATTTTTGGAAAAAATATTTTTGGTGATAATATGAATAAAAATGAATATTCAAAACTGGTTGATCAAAAATCAAAGAACAGTAATATTACAGTAAATTGTCTGCTTGCGTTTTTATCAGGAGGATTAATCTGCGTAATAGGGCAGGGTATCACGGATATATACGCTAGCTGGCTTAGCGAGGAAAACGCTAAAACTCTATGCTCTGTAACGCTTATATTCTTAGGTGTTTTGCTTACGGCTCTTCATTTGTATGAAAAGATTGCAAAACACGCCGGAGCAGGTACACTGGTACCGATTACCGGTTTTGCAAACTCAATGTCATCGCCTGCTATCGAGTTCAAAGCAGAAGGATTGATCACAGGACTTGGAGCTAAAATGTTTATCATTGCAGGACCGGTGATAGTATACGGTGTATCGGCTTCGGTTATATATGGAGTGATTTATTATATTGTATCTTTGTTTTGATTTTAAAATTCTAAAAAAATCATCCAAAAAAGCAGACTGAGTATGTATTTACGCATACACAGTCTGCTTTTTATCTATCTATAAACTGTTTCTGAAAGATTGCAAATATATGTTAAAATTTGTTTGCTGATTTTTGTTGATTTTTATTTGCATAGTTTTATAGAAATTTCGCCGAATGAAAGGCTTTTTTTCCGATTGTTTTCAATCACAATCAAAGATCCGCTTTTATCTATATCTACCGCTTTGGCGTTATGAACAACGCCTTGCTGTTCATAAGTGATTTGTTGACCTAAACATATATTTTTTTCTTTATATGTTTTCATAAATAAGTTTTTTTCGATATTTTCGTATTCGTAAATGATATTATCGGCTATTTTCGCACACAGCGCATTAGGATCAACCTCTCCGATCGAAGAAGCTTTCCCATTTATATCCTCAGGAAAGTTACTTGTAGTAAGGTTGACTCCGACACCGACTATAATGCATTTTGGAATGTTTTCTTTATCGCATACCAGCTCACATAAAATTCCGCTTACCTTTTTGTTGTTTAATAATATATCATTTACCCATTTGATTTTAGTGCTTGTTTTTGCTAAGTCGTCTATAGCTTGGGCTACCGCTACCGCAGCGCAGCAGGTTGTTTTTTGTAAATTTTGTATGAGAGAGTCGGCTTTTACCTTGAGCACAAGCGACATATATAACCCGGTGTCTTTAGGAGAATAAAAAGCTCTGCCGAGTCTTCCGCGCCCCGCTGTTTGATGCCTTGCAACAATAAGCCCGGGAAAGTCATTTGAGGTCTCGCTCGTTAGTTTTGCTTTGTTGTTTGTAGAATCTATAGTATCAAAGCAAAGTACATTTATATTGTTTTTTAAGTTTTTTGAAATGTTTTCAGCGTTAATCGACATAATAAATCTCCTTGCATGTTTTACTATTATACCATACCTGTATTATTTATAAAATGAGCTGTATAAAATTTATTTAATTATATTTTAATTAGTGCCAGTAAATGCCCAAAAAACATTAAACGCCCCCGGGCGTTTCCGGAAGTAGGAATTTGCAATTATTTTTCTAATTCAGAACAAAGATATAAAAAATTAAAAAAATGGCAAAAAACCGTTGACTTTTTTTCTTAAAAGTAATAAACTATTAAAATGTATCATTATGGGGATATATGCACCTTTATTGTTACAAAAAATTTTTGATAAAGCATATTATCACATCTTGTGTTTGTTTGTCAAGTAGTGTAAAAAATACAATTTTGTAACTTGATTTTTGCAAAAAAGGTGCAAAAAGCCGAAAAGATTAATCTCAGCGTAATAACGATGCTGTATCAATCGCAATATAATACACGAATAATTGTATTACGCTAAATTAACTTATCGGGATTAATACGTTTCGGGTTTTACCTGAGACACGCTGTGAGCGTTGCGTTTTAGCAAATTGCTTGAAGTGCGCTTCAAAGTGTTTTTCAAAGTTGGCTTAAAACGCGCGTAATTACAGATTGCGGTGAACAATCAATAAAAAGGAGAGAATGCTTATGGTAAATGTCAAAAGCGTAAAGTTAGGCAATACCGAACGTAAGAGTTTTGGAAAAATTGAAGACGTTATTTCAATGCCGAACCTTATCGAAGTGCAAAAAAATTCATATCAATGGTTCATTGATGAAGGACTCAAAGAAGTTTTTAAAGATGTATCCGGAATTACGGATTATCAAAATAATCTTGTGTTAGACTTCTTGGATTATACACTTGATATTGATAAGCCTAACTACTCTGTCATTGAGTGTAAAGCAAGAGACGCGACATATTCGGCAGCACTTAGAGTAAACGTAAGACTTTTAAATAAGGAAACCGGCGAAATTACGGTATCAAACGTATTTATGGGCGATTTTCCTCTGATGACCGACAGCGGCACGTTTGTAATAAACGGCGCAGAGAGAGTCATTGTTTCTCAGCTTGTGCGTTCTCCGGGCGTTTACTATAAAATGGAGCACGACAAAACAAGTAAAGAGCTGTTTTCTTCAACGGTTATACCGAACCGCGGAGCTTGGCTCGAATACGAAAATGATGTAAACGACGTTTTTTATGTTCGTATTGATAAAAACCGTAAGATCCCCATAACAGTATTTTTAAGGGCTTTAGGACTTGGAACAGACGCCGAGATTTTGGAAGTTTTCGGAGATGATAAAAGGATCAAAGCTACTTTTGAAAAAGATACTACAAAATCTGTTGAAGAAGGACTTCTCGAAGTTTACAGAAAATTAAGACCAAGCGAGCCGCCCACAGTAGAAAGCGCTCAAACGCATATTAATAATCTGTTCTTTGACCCCAGAAGATATGATATGTCGAGAGTCGGCAGATATAAATATAACAAGAAACTTGCCCTGTCAAGCCGCTTGGTTGGACAAACGCTGTCACAGCATATAGCTAACCCCAGAACAGGAGAGCTTTTAGCTAAACGCGGCGATGTTATCGACAGAGAAAAGGCGTTGGAGATTGACAATGCCGGTGTAAAATTCGCTTATGTAATAGGCGAAGACGGAGCTAAAGAAATAAAGATACTATCTAACGGCATGGTTGATATAAACGCTTATGTGGACTTTGACTGCAAGCCGCTTGGTATAAAAGAAAAGGTATCTTTTGATGTTTTGTGCGAATTGTTAGATAGTGCGAAAGATAAAGATGAGCTGAAAGCTTTAATCGAACAGAGAGCAAATGATCTTGTTCCCAACCATATTACTGTTGACGATATTTTTGCTACAGTAAACTATATGAACTGCTTAGCTGAACATATAGGCACTACAGATGATATCGACCACTTGGGTAACCGTCGTATCCGTTGTGTAGGCGAGTTGCTGCAAAATCAGTTTAGAATAGGTTTTGCACGTTTGGAGAGAGTTATTCGTGAGCGTATGACTTTGCTTGCTCCTGAAGCAGAAAAGTTGGCTCCGGCATTACTCATCAACATCAGACCGGTTACTGCAGCGATTAAAGAGTTCTTTGGAAGCTCTCCTTTGTCACAGTTTATGGATCAGACTAACCCGCTTGCAGAGCTTACACATAAGAGAAGATTGTCAGCGTTGGGTCCTGGAGGTCTTTCCCGAGACCGTGCAGGATTCGAGGTCCGTGACGTTCACTATACTCACTATGGACGTATGTGTCCTATCGAGACTCCGGAAGGACCTAATATAGGACTTATCTCATATCTTGCAACCTTTGCTAAAATCAACGACTACGGTTTTGTTGAGGCGCCGTTTAGAAAGATTGATAAAGAGAGCGGTGTTGTAACAGACGAAGTTGTATATATGACAGCTGACATGGAAGATGAGTTTGTTGTTGCACAGGCTAACGAGCCTTTGGATGAGAATGGCAGATTTGTAAATTCTAAGGTAGTCGGCAGACATAAAGACGAGTTCGTTGAACTTGATGCTTCTGAATTTGACTATATGGACGTATCTCCGAGAATGGTTGTATCTGTTGCAACCTCGATGATACCGTTTTTGGAAAACGATGACGCAAACCGTGCGTTGATGGGATCAAACATGCAAAGACAGGCAGTTCCGCTTATGGTAACCGAGGCGCCTATTGTAGGTACCGGTATGGAATACAAGGCGGGAACAGATTCCGGCGTATGTGTGCTTTCAGAAGGCGACGGCACAGTTATGAGCGTTGACGCTAACAACATTCGAGTTCAATATGACGACGGAAGAATAGTAGATCACGAGGTTATCAAATTCTTAAGAAGTAACCAAGGTACCTGCATAAACCAAATTCCGATTGTAGAAAGAGGACAAAGAGTTAAAAAAGGCGAAGTCCTTGCTGACGGACCTGCAACTAAGAACGGCGAGATTTCACTCGGTAAAAATGCGTTGATTGGCTTTATGACATGGGAAGGCTATAACTACGAAGATGCTGTACTGATTAATGAGAAAATTGTAAGAGACGATGTATATACTTCAATTCATATAGAAGAATACGAAACCGAAGCCAGAGATACAAAGCTTGGACCGGAAGAGATTACAAGAGATATACCGAATATAAGTGAAGATTCTTTAAAACATCTTGATGAAAACGGTATTATTCATATTGGTGCTGAGGTTCATGCCGGCGATGTTTTGGTAGGTAAGGTTACACCTAAAGGAGAAACTGAGCTTACGGCAGAAGAAAGACTTCTCAGAGCGATATTCGGAGAAAAAGCCAGAGAGGTAAGAGACACTTCGCTTAGAGTACCTCACGGAGAATCGGGTATTGTAGTAGATGTTAAGGTGTTTACTCGTGAAGATTCAAGAGAAGATTTAGCTCCTGGAGTTAATAAAGTTGTAAGATGTTATCTTGCACAAAAGCGTAAAATTTCCGTCGGAGATAAAATGGCGGGTCGTCACGGTAACAAAGGCGTTGTATCAAGAATACTCCCGGTAGAAGATATGCCGTTCCTGCCGGATGGTACACCGCTTGATATAGTACTAAACCCCTTGGGCGTACCTTCCCGTATGAATATCGGACAGGTTTTGGAGGTCCATTTGGGTTATGCCGCTAAAGCTCTTGGCTGGAAGATTATGACTCCTGTATTTGACGGAGCACATGAGCAGGACATCTTTGAACTTTTTGAGAAGATAAAGGATAAAGACGATTATCCCGACAAAAGAGAGGTAACAGGTATTGACTTTGGCGAGTGCTTTAGACAAAACGGTATCTCCATGGAGGGTAAAACAAGATTAAAAGACGGCAGAACAGGCGAATATTTTGATAACCCTGTAACAGTCGGCTATATGTATTACTTAAAGCTTCATCACCTTGTTGATGATAAAATTCACGCAAGAAGCACAGGACCTTATTCTCTTGTTACTCAGCAGCCTTTGGGCGGTAAAGCTCAGTTCGGCGGACAGAGATTTGGAGAGATGGAAGTTTGGGCACTTGAAGCATACGGTGCAGCCTACACTTTGCAGGAGATCCTGACGGTAAAATCTGATGACGTTGTCGGAAGAGTTAAGGCGTACGAGGCTATTGTAAAAGGTCAAAATATTCCTACTCCGGGTATCCCCGAATCGTTTAAGGTTCTTATAAAAGAGTTGCAGTCTTTGTCGCTTGATGTAAGAGTACTAAACAACGAGGGCGAAGAAATTGACTTAAAACAACATTTTGATGAAGATGATAATATCGCTGTTGCACCTATCGGTGATGATCAGTCATTTGAAGAAGAGCAAGTTATGACATCAATGGACGGCTTCATACTTGACGAAGACAGCGAAGAAGGCAATATGTTTGATGAATCATCAATTAAAGAAGACGAAGACGATCTTGAATATGATGATTACAGTGACGAAGTTTAAGGAGGAGCAAATATGGATAACAATATTTTTGATTCAATAAAAATAGGTCTTGCGTCCCCTGAACAAATCAGAGAGTGGTCTTACGGCGAGGTTAAAAAGCCCGAGACTATTAACTATCGTACATTAAAACCAGAGCGTGACGGACTTTTTTGTGAGAGAATTTTCGGACCTACCAAAGACTGGGAATGTCATTGCGGAAAGTACAAGAGAATCAGATTCAAAGGTAAAATTTGCGATCGCTGTGGAGTTGAGGTAACCAGAGCCAGAGTTCGTCGTGAAAGAATGGGTCATATTGAGCTTGCAGCTCCTGTATCTCACATTTGGTATTTTAAGGGCATTCCGTCAAGAATATCACTTATGCTTGATATTTCACCAAGAATGCTTGAAAAAGTGCTTTATTTCGCTTCATATATAGTAACAGATCCGGGAGATGCCAGAGAACTAGAAAAAATGCAGTTCTTAACCGAGCAGGAATACCGCGATATGCGTGAAAAATATGAAGACGACTTCAAAGCCGGTATGGGCGCTGAGGTTATCAGAGATTTATTAAAAGAAATCGACCTTGAAAAGCTTTCATCAGAGCTCAAAGAAGAGCTCAGCACAGCTACAGGACAAAAGAGAGTCCGACTTGCTAAACGCTTGGAAGTTGTAGAAGCGTTCAGACTTTCCGGTAACCGTCCCGAGTGGATGATTTTAGAGGCACTGCCGGTTATTCCTCCTGATATCAGACCTATGGTGCAGCTTGATGGCGGACGTTTTGCAACATCCGATCTCAACGATTTGTATAGAAGGGTTATCAACCGTAACAATCGTTTGAAAAGATTGTTAGAGCTCGAAGCTCCCGATATAATTATAAGAAACGAAAAGAGAATGCTGCAGGAAGCAGTCGATGCGCTTATAGATAACGGCAGACGCGGAAGACCTGTAACCGGTCCGTCTAACCGTGCGTTGAAGTCACTTTCTGATATGCTAAAGGGTAAACAGGGAAGATTTAGACAGAATCTTCTTGGTAAACGTGTTGATTATTCGGGACGTTCGGTTATCGTTGTCGGTCCGGAACTTAAGATGTATCAGTGCGGTCTTCCAAAAGAGATGGCGCTTGAGCTGTTCAAACCCTTTGTTATGAAACGCCTTGAAGAGACAAAGGCTGTTCAAAATATTAAGTCGGCAAGAAAAGCGGTAGAACGCGCAGAGCCAAAGGTATGGGATGCTCTGGAGGTTGTTATCAAAGGACATCCGGTACTTCTAAACCGTGCGCCTACACTTCACCGTTTAGGTATTCAGGCGTTTGAGCCGGTTTTGGTTGAAGGTAGAGCATTGAAACTGCATCCGCTTGTATGTACAGCTTACAACGCTGACTTTGATGGAGATCAGATGGCTGTACACGTTCCCTTGTCAGCAGAGGCACAGGCTGAGGCAAGATTTTTGATGCTTGCTGCAGGCAACCTGTTAAAACCGTCCGACGGACGACCTGTTGTTGTTCCAACCCAGGATATGGTTCTCGGCTCTTACTATTTAACTTTGGATAAAGACGGCGAACCCGGCGAGGGCAAGGCGTTTAAAGATGTTAACGAAGCGCTGATGGCATATCAGACAGGTGTAGTTACTCTTCATTCAAAAATCAAGGTAAGACGCGAAGCCGAGGTAGACGGTGTTACTAAACACGGAATTATTGAGACTACTGTAGGTAAGATAATATTTAACCGTCCGATTCCGCAGGATCTGGGCTTTGTTGACAGAACAAAAGAAGAAAACCTGTTTAATTTTGAAATAGAATTTTTGGTAGGAAAGAAGCAACTTGGAAAAATCATAGATGCTTGTATTAAAGTTCACGGAACCGAGATTACTGCTGAAGTTCTTGACGAGATAAAGGCTCAGGGCTATAAATATTCAACCCGCGGAGCGATTACCGTAGCAGTTTGCGACGCAAAGATTCCTCCGGAGAAAAAAGAAATCATAGCTCAAGCGGAAGCAGATGTTGACGCTATAAGAGAAGAGTATTTGATGGGTCTGAGATCAAATGAGGAAAGATATGAAGAAGTCCTCAAAATCTGGGAAAAAGCAACCAACGACGTTACAGAAAAACTTCAGGGCAACCTTGACAGATACAATCCTATTTATATGATGGCGGATTCCGGTGCTCGTGGTAGCATGAGCCAAATCAGACAGCTTGCTGGTATGCGTGGATTGATCGCTAACACCTCAGGTAAAACAATCGAAATTCCTATCAGAGCTAATTATCGTGAAGGACTTAACATTTTAGAGTACTTTATTTCATCTCGTGGTGCGCGTAAGGGTCTTGCCGATACAGCGCTTAGAACGGCTGACTCCGGTTATCTTACCAGAAGACTTGTTGATGTATCTCAGGAAGTTATCATTCGCGAGGATGACTGTCATTCTACCGAAGGCATAGAAGTTTTCGATATCAAAGCAGGCAAACAGGTCATAGAGAGTATGCATGAGAGACTTATCGGAAGATATCTTGTTCATGACTTCTGCGATGAAAACGGTAATGTGCTTGTATCAAGTGATACGTTGATGGGCGATAAAGAGGCTGATATAATTTGCGGTTCAGGTGTAGAAAAGATTGAAATTCGTTCAATCTTAGGATGTCGCTCCAAGCACGGTGTTTGCAAGAAGTGTTATGGTTCTAACCTTGCTAACGGCCAGCCTGTTACTGTTGGTGAAGCTGTGGGTGTTATTGCTGCACAGTCAATCGGTGAGCCCGGTACACAGCTTACCATGAGAACTTTCCATACCGGTGGTGTTGCTTCGGCAGAAGATATTACCCAAGGTTTGCCTCGTGTTGAAGAACTCTTCGAATCACGCAAACCAAAGAGTCTTGCTATTATCAGTGAAATTGACGGTGAAGTCAGATTTGAAGAGATTAAGAATAACCGTCATGCTGTTGTATATAATAAAGAAACTTCTGAAGAAAAAGCATATTTGATACCGTTTGGTTTCAGAGTTGCAGTTGAAGAAGGACAACAGATAAAGAAAGGTGATAAAATCACTGACGGTGCTGTCAATCCGCATGATATTTTGGATATTTTAGGAGCTAATGCGGTTCAAGATTACTTGATTTCCGAGGTTCAGAGCACCTACCGTTTGCAGGGTGTTGATATCAACGATAAGCATATTGAGGTTATCGTACGCCAGATGCTCAAGAAAGTTAAGGTGGACGATCCGGGATCAACAGACTTTATGCCCGGTCAGATGTACAACCGAAATGATGTTTTGTATGCTAACAGCATCATAAGAGAAAGAATAGCGAACGGCGAAGAGGGCTTGAAGGAAGCTACCTGGACTCAGTTGCTTCTTGGAATTACAAAGGCATCTCTTGCAACAGACAGCTTCTTATCTGCTGCTTCATTCCAGGAAACTACAAGAGTTTTGACAGATGCCGCTATCAAGGGCAAGGTTGATCCGCTTGTAGGTCTCAAGGAAAATGTCCTTATCGGTAAACTTGTACCAGCAGGTACCGGTATGCCTAGATATAACAACATAGAACTTGAAGAAAACTTTATTCCTGCTTCACCTACAGCTCTTAATGAGTAGTTTTAAATTTGATATTATCAAAAACACGCATAAGATTTTATGCGTGTTTTTTCTTGTTTCATATGAAATTTAATTTATGTAACTAATGCTTTAGGGATTAATTGATACATATTTTATTTCTAAATAATTACTGCAGCGTTATGTCATAATCTTATGATATATTTTATATATTTTTTGTTGAAAAATATGTTTTTTTATTATATAATGAACTTATTATTTTGAGAGGTGGATTTTTTATGAAGAAAATTTTTTGTTTTATTATGATTGTTTCTATTATTTTATGTGTGCTGCCTTTTAGTGTTGGTGCAGCTGAAGCTGCTAAAACCGAAGTTAGCGTTAATAGCGGTGACACTGTAAAATATGAGCTTTTTGTAGACAGACTTAATGAACCGGTAGTAGGTTGTGATTTTTCAGTTTATTATGATTCGTCTGTTCTTGAGGTTGAATCAGTGGCGGATTTTACAGGCACTACAGACAAAAAACAAGCAGTTGTTAGTTACGAGAGTGTTAAGGGAGAGGTTTTAGAAAACTGGTCTATATTAAGCGGAGTAGATGTTACGGCAGATAATCCGATTATTACAGTTAATTTTAAGGCTGTATCTTCGGGAAAATCGCATATTTCATATTATATAAAATCGATGTATCCCGACTCTTTAAAAGATTTTACAGAATATACTTTTACTTGCAACGCATATGTAAACGGAAAAAAAGTTATTGCAGACGAAAATCCGGAACTTAATACTAACCCTGATACCGGACGATCATCTGGTGAATTTATAAACAGCGTTACCGGCAAGAGCGAAGATGCTGATGTAAATGTTTATAGTAATTCAAAATCTAAATCGAACTCTAACTCTAACTCAAATTCAAATAATTCTTCTAATAGTAATAATTCGTCAAATTCAAAATCAGAAAACGGAGAAGAAACAAACAAAAAAGATGCAGCGAATTCTTCCAAGACTGAAAACGAAAAAAATAATACTAACGAAACTAATAAATCAAATTTGATCTCGGATGGAAATGAAGCTTCTAAAAATGAAGTTTCTACACAATCAGAAAAAACTTCCAATAAAAATAAAAAATTTCCATATGTATTATGGATTGTAATAGGAGTGATTGTACTGTTAGCTGCAGGTGCAGGCGCATATTATTTCTTGAAGGTGAAAAAGAATAAGGAAAAATAAAGTTTATTAAATAAAAACCTTTATTAAATTTTAGATAAGTTAAAAATTCTCTTTAGGAGGATCTAAAGATGAGAAAAGTATTAGTGCTATTTCTAACTATATTGATTTTATGTTGTTTTATGGCAACGATAGGAGTAGAGGCACAAACAACAGAAGTTGACTGTATATATTTTCAGGTACCTTCCGCCTCCGGTATAGCATGGAATAATTTTAAAAATGTATATTGTCATATTTGGGAAATCGGAGGAGAACCGCTATATTCATGGCAGGCAAAAGAAGAAAAGTGCGAGGATATGGGCAACGGGTATTACAGCTACGATTTAAGTGCTGTAGAGTTTAAACCAACTGCTTCATATGCCGTTATATTTTCAAATGAAAACGGTTTGCAAACCTATGATTTATATATAACATCTGCCTGTAAAGGCGATATAGTTATATGCAACGGCGACAAATGCATCAATCCTGTAGACAGCTCAAAAACCTGTACGGTAGCTCGTTGGACTAATAATATCGATAAGGTTTTCCCTGTAGCCCAAGTGGATTCTGACGGATTAAATGTAGATCCTGACGGAATTATTGATAAAGATATTGATACCAAATGGGGAGAGTCAGAAGGCACATCAATAGAATTGCCCGAGGTAGAAACTGAAATTCAAATAGAGACAGAAAACACAGAGAAAAGCAATATTGAAACTGCCAACAGTGAAGTAGATGCTAATAAAAACGTTATGGCGGCTGTAGAGAAAGAGACCCAAAAAAGTCCTTATAAGAATATGGTATTGTGGTTGATCATAGGTTTTGTAATAGTAATTTGTGTTGCTGTAATTGTTACTATTGTTGTGGTGAAAGCTAAGAAAAAGAGAAAAAAATAGAAAATTCACATTTTAACGTCACATGAAGTTTTTGTGAAATGTGCCAAAACCCAAAGGGAAAACTTTGTGTATTTTTATTTGAGGAAATATTAAAAAAATATTGAATTGCGGACAAATTTAAAGTATAATGATAGTACTAAGGGGTAAATATGCCCTAAGTTAAATTTGTATTTTATTTTATGGAGGAGATTACAATGTTCAAGAGAATTTTAAGCCTTGCTCTCGTAGCGATATTTATGCTGTCGATAGCTGTTGTAGCAACTTCTGCTGCGCAGGTTGAGATTGCAGATAACGGTGCTGAGGCTGTGGCTGAAGTAGGAGCAGAAAGCCCTGCTGAAACTGGCGCATCAACCACAATTTCATTTGATGCAAATTCTACTGGTTGGAAAAATTTTGATAAGATTGCTTGTTATATTTGGGAGTATGGCGGAGATCCGGTTATACAATGGGCTGCTGATAAGGGAGATATGAAGAATGCAGGTGACGGTATATGGACATATGATTTTACTGCTAAAAAGATTTCCCTTGATGATTCAAAAGATTATGGCGTTATATTTTATAGCAAAATAAAAGGAAGTGCCGCCATGCAAACTTTTGATCTTCTTATAAGTAATGAATGTTTAGGTGATACAGCTTATTGCACAGGAGATAGTGTTGAAAACCCTGCAGACAGTAACAAGACATCTCAGGTTGCTGTTTGGAAGAATAAGGACAAGAGCGTTTATGGTCCTATTAAAACTATTACAAGTATTGGTAATATAGTTGGTGACTGTATTCCTCCTCATTCTTCTGCTTATGAGATGTTTGTAAGTTTTATAAAAAACACATTAACTAATGCAAGAACTTATGCTAAAAATGCTGATGGAAGCAAAAAGACCGATCAACAGATTATCGATGATGCAGCTAAAAATCTTGGCCTTGGTAAAGATGATATTGAAAAAGCTATAAAAGAAGCCGGAGTAAAAGTTGATTGGAAAAAAGATGATTCAGGAGCCAAAGATGGTAGCACAGGTGGCTCGAGTAGCTCAGGTGGTTCAGGCAGCTCAGGTAGCTCTGGCAGCTCCAGTGGCTCTGGCGGCTCAAGCAGTTCATCAGGAGGTTCTTCACGTTCCGGCTCAGGATCATCTTCTTCAACCGGTCAGGGAACAACTGTATTGTTCATTATGCTTGGAGTAATGGTTGCAGCAGCAGGTGTTATAATTTTTGCAAGAAAAAAAGAGATTGCTGAATAATAAACCAATATAATAACATATAAACTTTAAAGCCCTCGAAAAACGAGGGCTTTTTACTATATAAATATCCGATTGCAATATAATAGTAATTTCTTAAATATTTTAATTTGCCGAGCATAAAAATAAATTAATTATCATATACTTCGGGGCAAACTTCCTTTATTTTTTTGCGCAAAGTTATAAAATCTTTAAGCGCAGCTTCCATAAGATTTTGATTTCTCAAAATTGCGGCGGGGTGAAGCATTGGCATCATAAATATTCCTTTTTTCTCCACAAAAATTCCATGCTCGCGTGTTATTTTTATATTAGGATTTATAATTTTTGCGCTCGCAATTCGACCCAGGCAGACTATAATTTTGGGATTTATAAGCTTAGTTTGGTTTCTAAGGTAATCTATGCAGTTGTTTTGTTCGTCCTCGCTTGGATCACGGTTAAAAGGGGGGCGGCACTTGACAATATTTGTAATATAAATATTTTTATTACGATCAAGATCCACAGCATATAATAGTTTATCAAGCAACTTGCCTGCTCTGCCGACAAAAGGTTCGCCTTGAATATCCTCTTGTTCGCCGGGACCTTCGCCGATGAACATGATCTTGGTTTTTGGGGTACCTATACCAAATACAACGTTTTTACGTGTTTTGCACAGATCGCATTTTGTACAGCTTTTGCAGATTTTTTCCAGGTCTTTAAAATTATCAATCATATTTCCACCTTCTGTTTTTAAAAGCTATTGAAAATTTAAATCATATGTTGTAAAATAAGTACATTAAGATATGAATGGAGAATTATTATGACAATTATGGTAGAAACTTCTGCTCATCATATTCATGTTACAGCAGAAACATTTAAAACGCTTTTTGGAGAGGGCGCTACGCTGACAAACAAGAAAGATCTTTCACAGCCCGGACAATTTGCCTGCGCTGAAAAGGTAACTGTTGTTGGACCTAAGGGTGAAATGACAATGTCTATCCTTGGACCCTTCAGAAAGGCAGATCAGGTTGAAATATCTTTGACAGATGCACGCAAACTGGGCGTAGTTGCACCAATAAGAGAGTCCGGAGACACAAAAGATACACCCGGCTGTATTTTGAGAGGACCTAAAGGAGAGTGTGAAATTTCCGAGGGAATTATTGTTGCGAAAAGACATATTCATATGACTCCTCAAAGCGCTGAGCAATACAATTTAGAGGATAAAGAAATTGTAAAGGTTAAAGTAGGCAACAACGGAAGAAATCTTATCTTTGATGATGTTGTAGTTAGAGTGAACGAAAACTTTGCTCCTGCTGTACATATAGATACAGACGAATCCAATGCTGCAGGTCTTACCGGCACTACCGACGGAGAGATTATTAAATAATAAGTAGTAAATTTATATATAATAAAATCGGCTTTCTCACAAATCGGAGAGGTCGATTTTTCTTGTTTTTATGTACAAGTTAGAGCCTTTATTTATTCGTTTTTAAAATGATAATATTTTGAGAAGATATTTCTTTTGTTTCTCCGTTGTCTACATACATTTCGTATGTATCTGCATTACCGTAAAGGGTGAAATGATTTTTATCTATGCTTTTCGTATTTTTTGCAGGATTAAATAGTGGAAGCATCTTATTGTTTCTTACAAAAAATACCACTTCATTTAGTTGAATATTAATATAGTGATGTCCCTTTTCCATGCTCTGTTCAAAAATTTCTCCGTTTTTAACAGTCATCATAAGCATATTTTCGGGTAGATATATATAACGTCCGTTTGCATTTTGTTTATATATAGGTGCTATCATTATGCTGTCACCGACTAATAATTGATCTTCAACTTGCTTTGCTGTTTCATCGTTTTCGTATTCAAAGCAAAGTGGTTTAAATAGCATATCGTTATTAAGTACAGCTTTCATAAATTCGCTGTATAAATAAGGGATAAGACGGTATCTTAAATCTATTATATTCTTAAAATCTTTTGTTTCACCAAAAGCGTAACATTCCTGATTTCTTGTACCGTAAGCAGAGTGATTACGCATAAGCGGCGTAAATATAGCAAAACTTAGCCATCTTAACAATAAATCTCTTGAACAATCAGCATTAAATCCGCCTATGTCGCTGCCGGCATAAAGAAATCCACACATATTCAAAGCCGGCATCTGTTGTATGCTAAGAAGAATATGCGACCACCATGAATGATTATCACCAGTCCAAAGTCCCGAATAACGGTGCATACCTATACAAGATGCACGAGAGAAAAGCAGGGTTCTGTTTTTAGGTCTAAGTTTTTCAAGAGCTTCGGCGGCTGAAATAGTCATAGCACAACCATATAGATTATGAACGCGGTTGTGTACAATTTTTTTGCCGTCTATATTGTGATAAAATGAGTTGTAATCATCCTGAGCATTTGAAATTCGAGCAAAAGTATCTCGCAGGTCAAAAAACGAAGTAGTGTCAATTGTTTTATTTTCAAAAGCTTTGATATCTTTAAAAGCTTTTTTCAGCCCTTTATCAGAATAAAATATCGCAGGTTCATTCATGTCGTTCCAAAAACCATCAATACCCATATCTGTTAAAATCTTATATTTATTGCCGAAAAACTTTGCAGCTTTTTCATTTAAAAAATCGGGTAATACTGATTTTCCGGGCCATACGCCGACGATATAATCATCGCCGTTTTCATCTTTACAAAAATAACCGTCTTTTTTGCCTTCTTCATATACCTGATACTCATTTTCAACTTTAACCGCAGCGTCTATAATAGGGATTAGATGAATACCTTTATCTTTCATATAGGATACAAAGTTGCTAAAATCGGGAAATCTGGTATTATCAATTGTAAAATCTTTAAAACTATCCATATAATCGATATCGAGGTAAATCATATCGAGCGGAATTTCTGCTTTTTCATGAGAAGAAAGGACTTTTTCAATGCTGTCTTTATTGAAATATCCCCATCGGCTTTGCCCAAATCCGAAAGCCCAATAGGGTGGAACATAACTTTTTCCAATTAATTCTCTAAACTCTTTTACAATATCAAGCAGTTTGTCAGCATTTATTATGTAAATATCAAAACCGTCATAATCTAATTCTATTTTAATAGTTGATGAATCGCTAAATCCAATATCAAAGGTGACCCCCGACGGAGTATCAAAAAATACTCCGAAACGTTCTTTAGAATCTTTAGAGTCTATAATTAAAAAATTATGCGCGCCATATAGTGACTTTTTATCTTCCGTATGAAACGGTTCATCATAGCAGTATGATCTGAATATTCCGCCTCTCTTATTAATGCCTCTTGTTGCTTCACCCAAACCATAGACACGGGTTGAATTGTCCATAGTATAGGTAAACGAAAGACCGTTTTGAGTAAAATAGGGAAGGATTTTATTTTCTTTTATATTTTTAACTACTGCATATGATTTAATGATTTTTGAAAAACTATACTTTTTAATCATAAAAATGACACCTTTAGTTGAAATTTTAATAAAAATATGTATAATAATATTATTATATCACTAGATATTAATTTTCACAATAGCGTAGGGGGACTATTATGGCAAATAAAGTAATAATTACTGCTGATAGAACATGTGATTTAAATAAGGAACTTACTAAAAGATATGATATTCACGATATTCCGCTGCATATTGTTTTTGGGGACGAGAGCTATGACGATTGGGAGACGATAACTCCCGAACAAGTTTACGAACGTTTTTATAAAACAAAAGAGCTGCCCAAGACCGCTGCTAATAATGTAGAGGAGTATTTCGACTATTTTAAAAAATTTATTGATGAGGGCTATGATATAGTACACATTGCTTTAGGCTCAAAATTATCTTCAACACAGTCGGCAAGCGTTATGGCTGCACAGCAGTTTGAAGGAAGAGCTTTCTGTGTGGATTCTTGCTCACTGTCAACAGGCTCCGGCCTATTGGCAATAAAGGCATCTGAAATGCGAGATAGTGGAATGAGTGCAAAAGAGATTGCAGAGAAAGTACAAGGCATGGTATCAAAGAGTCATGCATCTTTTGTACTAGAAAGACTTGATTTTATGAAAGCCGGCGGAAGATGTTCAGCGATTACCTTGTTGGGAGCGAATCTTTTGAGCTTAAGACCTAGCATTGAAGTGTTAAACAACGACGGTGGCGCAATGACTGTCGGTAAAAAATATCGCGGCAAATACGGCAAGGTGCTTATTGAATACATGGAGGATACTCTTGCAAAATATGATAACATAGATACTGACAGAGTGTTTATTACTCATGCTGGGGCCAATCAGGAATATATTGATTCTGTTTTTGATGCTTTAAATAAAAAAGGAATTTTCAAAGAAATTTTAATAACAAGGGCGTCATGTGTTATTTCCAGTCATTGCGGACCAAATACCCTGGGCGTTTTGTTTATGACTAAATAATTATATTATAAATTATTAAGGCTGTCGCGATATTTTAACATTGCGACAGCCCTTTATAAATGCTATCATTTTATATCCTGTAATGCAAAGTCGGATTTATTAAAATTTTTTAAATACTTATCGCTTTGTGCTTTTTATTTTAAAAATTAACACTCAAATATTTCTTTGACAGCAAATTACTAAACTGTAAACATTTTGTAAGCGAAATTCACTTGACGATACAATATATAGTTGCTATACTAAAAACATACATCAATATATTGTATAAATTTTATATAACGCCGATTAATAGAAAGGGAAGAGAGAATGAAAATAATAAAAAGAAATGGCAGCGAAGAAACCTTTGATTTACAAAAAATTATAGATGCTGTCAAAAAAGCTGATCTTGCAAATGATAATGGCAGACAACTGACAGATGAACAAATAATAGGCATAGCTAGAACAATTGAGGACATGGGGCAGTGTGTGTCTCGTGCTTTGAGTGTTGAAGAGATTCAGGAATTGGTAGAAACCGAGATTATGAAATGCGGCGCATATGAAACAGCAAAGCGCTATATCAGATATCGCTATACCCGCTCTTTAGCTCGTACAGCGAATACCACAGATAATCAGATTTTAACTTTGATTGAGTGCAACAACGAAGAGGTTAAACAGGAAAACTCAAATAAAAATCCTACGGTTAATTCTGTACAGCGCGACTATATGGCGGGCGAAGTCAGCAAAGATATTACTAAGAGAATTTTATTGCCGGAAGATATTGTTCAAGCCCACGAAGAGGGCCTGATACATTTTCACGATGCTGATTATTTTGCTCAGCATATGCATAACTGTGATTTAGTAAACCTCGAGGATATGCTCCAAAACGGAACCGTAATATCTGGGACAATGATTGAAAAGCCGCATAGTTTTTCAACAGCCTGTAATATTGCCACCCAAATTATTGCTCAGGTTGCTTCTAATCAATACGGCGGTCAAAGTATTTCTCTGGCTCATTTAGCTCCTTTTGTTCAGATCTCAAGACAAAAAATTACAAAAGAAGTTTTGAAAGAGTTTGACATAATAGGAGCAGCTCCTACTAAAGAAAAGGTAGAGAAAATAGTAGAGCAGCGTTTGAGAAAAGAAATAAATCGCGGAGTTCAAACTATTCAGTATCAGGTTGTAACCTTGCTTACAACTAACGGTCAGGCTCCTTTCGTTACCGTGTTTATGTATTTGGGCGAAGCTAAAAACGAGCAAGAGAAAAAGGACCTTGCATTGATTATCGAAGAAGCTTTAGAACAACGCTATGAGGGAGTGAAAAACGAAAAAGGAATTTATATTACTCCTGCCTTTCCTAAGCTTATTTATGTTCTTGAAGAACAAAATATCCATGAAGATTCGCCATATTATTATCTAACTAAACTTGCTGCTAAGTGTACCGCTAAGCGTATGGTGCCGGACTATATTTCCGAAAAGAAGATGCTCGAACTCAAGGTAGATAAAAACGGCGAAGGACACTGCTATACCTGTATGGGCTGCCGCAGCTTTTTGACTCCGTATGTTGACGAGAACGGAAAGCCCAAATACTACGGAAGATTTAACCAGGGTGTTGTTACAATTAATCTGGTTGACATTGCGTTGTCATCAGGCAAAGATATGGAAAAATTTTGGGAAATATTTGACGAGAGACTTGACTTGTGCTATAGAGCGCTTTTGTGCAGGCACAACCGTTTAAAGGGTACGTTATCTGACGCTGCTCCTATTTTGTGGCAAAACGGAGCTTTGGCAAGACTCAAAAAGGGCGAGACGATCGACAAGCTGCTCTATGGCGGATATTCTACCATATCGCTTGGATATGCAGGCTTGTATGAATGTACAAAATATATGACCGGAAAAAGCCACACTGATGAAGAGGCTAAACCTTTTGCTTTGTCGGTTATGCAGTATATGAACGACGCTTGTAAAAAATGGAAGGAAAAGCATCATATAGATTTCAGCCTTTACGGAACTCCGCTTGAGAGCACTACTTATAAATTTGCAAAATGTCTGCAAAAGCGTTTTGGTGTTATCAAGGGAATTACAGACAAGGGATATATCACTAACAGTTACCATATTCATGTTACCGAGAAAATCGATGCTTTTTCAAAGCTCAAGTTTGAAGCTGAATTCCAAGCGCTTTCTCCGGGCGGCGCAATCAGCTATGTTGAGGTTCCCAATATGCAGGACAACATCCCGGCTGTGCTCCAGGTTATGCGCTTTATCTACGACAACATTATGTACGCCGAGCTCAACACCAA
>DEKP01000029.1:0-9168 GCA_002353935.1 Ruminococcaceae bacterium UBA2719
TTAGAAGGCAGTTGCTCTATCCAGCTGAGCTATTGGCGCAAATACACAAAAGTGATTGCGTTAATTCAGCCTTACTATTATATAGCACTTGGCGAGATTTGTCAATAGTTTTATTAGTAATTAATAAAATTTAATTAAATAATAAAACTTCAATTGAAGTTTATCTATATTATTACGAATTTATTTTGATAACTTACTGATTGTTTTGTTAAGCGCATTTATGATTTCAATAAATCCAAATACTGCAAATGGAATCATAATTACAAAATAGGGGAGGATATACTGGCTTTTAGCTTCAAATATCATGTGATACATCACTCTGCCTAACACGGCCACCGGCAAAATAACAGTTCCGGGATTAAGTTTCTTGCGAATGATCAGCCATACCATGCCGACAGTAAAGAAGAGGTATACCATCATGGTAAAGTAATTGAACCAGTTATCCAATAACTTCTGCATAACTCCTGAATAAACAGAGTCAACTAATGTTGGGAGAGGCTTGCCCTCTGGATAATTATGAGATCGTACCTGACTAAGCCAAATGGACTCGTAGCTGGGTTCGTTAAGCTGACTTATTAGCTTTTTTAAATAGAATTCGCCAAGTAGCTTGTTTTCTTTTAGATAATTGAATCATTCTTTTATCCCTTGTGTAGCTACTTTATTTGCCTTTTTGACGTCCATTTGATTGTCTCGCATAGTTTCCATCGCCTTGCCATTGTACCAGCCCAGTGCCATACCGGAGTCACCGATACCCATGTACGCATACATAGTTTGCGATACCTGTGTGTTTAGTTCAGCGCCGCTGCGCGCAGAATAGCTGAAGATAACAAGTTTTTGCAAAGCGACGGAGCCGATAATCATTGCTGCAACTAATGCCAGTGCAAGGAGTTTTTTCTTATCTATAGCATGCAGAATCAGCGCGATGCATATTGCAGCTAGAATGATCATGTTGTTATATTTCAACAGTACTGAAACAGAAATCAGCAAAGTTGCAAAGATCACGTTTTTGATTTTGCCGTTTTTCATAAAACTTATAACATGGTATACACTCCAAATCGAGAACGCAAGACCTGGTAGAATACCGTAGGTAAAGGTTGTCATGAACATTGGCTGCAGACACACAATCAGACTGAAGGCAGTGAGATTAGTAACAGATTTGCGGTTGAACAACTTGGATGTGATAGCGATAAGACCAACATAAATGAAATCCAGTGCTATGACGTTTGGAATCTGAAACAGGGTGTCAGAACAGGCAGTACCGAAAATGCGGTACAGTATTTCGGCAAAGAAAACATATCCAAGTTGGAATGGATAAAAGAGATAGTAGCTATAGTTTCCGTAATAATTATAAGAATGAAAGAAACTGTCATACTTGTTTTGAGCTGCATCTCGCGCGGTGTTCAACAAAAGCATTGAGTCGCCGCTGGCATTTGATTTGACCAAGATAATCCAAGTGAGCGAGATGGTGGTGGTCACAAAAAGCATAACGCAGATAATAAAGTTTGTGTTGATTTTAGAAATGTATATTTTATTGCGCAATATAATTAGAGCGCCTACAGCTGTGAATGCAATCAGCAATAGATTGATCAGCACTGAATCATGGTCATAGTTAATTATTTCCGAATACGGGTTAGCCTGGTCGATGCGGTTGGTTTGAATGATACTGTAGAAGGAAAGTATGGTGAAAAGCACCGCAACCAGGCAAACGGCGATGCTAGAACAGAATTGTACAAATTTATTCTTTTTTGTTAATGTTATTATTCACACGAATCTCCTTTAGCAGTATATAATAATTATTACTACTAGTTAAATTTCTAAGTAAATTTCACAGAAGAAATCTAAAGATTTTAATGCAAGAATTTATTAATTAATTTTTCAAAGCTTGAAGAGGAGCTGGAATTCTACCTCCTAAATTGACAAATTTTTCTGCGCTTCCGAAGCGAGTGTTCATAACCGGACCTGCACCTAAAAGTCCGCCGAAAGACAAAGTGTCACCGGCTTTTTTACCTATTGCAGGAATAACTCTTACAGCTGTGGTTTTGGAGTTTACCATACCAATAGCAGCTTCATCGGCAATGATTGCAGATATAGTGTGTGAGGTTGTATCTCCGGGGATAACTATCATATCAAGACCTACTGAACACACTGCAGTCATAGCTTCAAGCTTTGTTATGTCAAGCGCTCCTCTGTTTACAGCGTTGATCATACCTGCATCTTCGCTAACGGGTATGAAAGCTCCGCTTAAACCTCCTACATGCGATGACGCCATTACGCCACCCTTTTTGACAGCGTCGTTTAATAAAGCGAGTGCGGCTGTAGTTCCGTGGCATCCGCATATTTCAAGCCCCATCTCTTCCAGTATATGCGCTACGCTGTCACCGACCGCAGGAGTTGGCGCGAGAGATAAATCTACAATACCAAAAGGAATTGACAGGCGAGAGGAAGCTTCTTTTGCAACAAGTTGTCCCATTCTAGTTATTTTAAACGCTGTTTTCTTGACTAAATCGGCAACCTCGGTTATATCTTTACATTTGTTTTTAGAAAGCGCAGATCGAACAACCCCCGGACCAGATACGCCAACGTTAATTACGCAGTCTGCTTCTCCAATCCCGTGGAAAGCACCTGCCATAAATGGGTTATCCTGTACTGCGTTGCAAAATGTTACCAATTTTGCGGCTCCTATACAATTATTATCTTTTGTAGCCTGAGCTGTTTTTAGTACCGTGTCGCCCATCATTTTAACTGCATCCATATTTATTCCGGCTTTAGTAGAACCTATATTTACAGATGAACATACTTTTGAGGTTAGCGACAACGCTTCCGGAATACTTTCGATTAAGGCATAATCGCCTGCGGCAAAGCCTTTTTCAACCAGCGCAGAATATCCTCCTATAAAATCTACGCCAAGAGTATCGGCAACTTTATCCAAGGTTTTTGCGAATTTCAAAATTTTTTGAGTTTGGCATACTCCTGCGATAATCGAGATAGGGGTAACGGCAATACGTTTATTGATAATCGGTATACCATATTCGGCAGAAATATTTTCTCCTGTTTTAACAAGCTCTTTGGCATATCTACAAATTTTATCATAAATTTTATCACAAGCCTTGTCAATGTCGGAATCAATACAGTCGATAAGAGAGATACCCATAGTGATAGTTCTAATATCTAAATTTTCGTTATCGATCATATTTATAGTTTCGAGTATATCTTTTGTTTCAATCATAAATTCCCTCAAATCTTATGCATGCTGTTAAAGATGTCTTCGTGCATAACATGTATTTTTGTTCCTATTTCGTCTCCAACCTTATTTAAGCGATTTGTAATTTCGTTAAAGGGAACAGTGGCCTTATCGATTTCTGCGAGCATAATCATTGCAAACATATCCTGCAAAACGCTTTGAGTGACCTCGATAATATTAACTCCCACTTCAGCGCAAGCAGTAGAAACTTTGCTCAAAATGCCTACGTTATCTTTACCTAAAACTGTAATTACCGCTTTCATAACAATCCTCCAAATTTTTAATCTGATATAATATTATACTACTGCTTTTTTTATTGTAATTTATAGTTTAGAAAAATAAATACTTTTCTAAAAACGAAACGGACAGTTTAAACTGCCCGTTTTTATAAAAGCATAAAAGATTACTGCAAATTCTGTGCAAGCTCCTTGATATAATCTCTAAGCCCGTCTTTTGTCTCTTTATGCTTGAGTCCTACTTCTATGTTAGCCTGCAAAATACCCAGCTTGTTTCCCATATCATATCGTTTTCCCGTATATTCAACAGCAGTCATTCCATAAGTGTTCGCGATTTTTTTCATAGCGTCGGTCAGTTGCAATTCATTAGTGGAATCAGGATCGGTGTGTTCAAGAATTTCAAATATTTCCGGCGGCAATACACAGCGACCTAAAATAGAAAACAGCGAAAGCACAGCGTCATCTGTTTTTGGCTTTTCAATCATGTCTGTACATTTATAAATATTATCATGAATATGGTCAACTTTTAGAGAGCTGTATTTATAAATATCTTTTTGATCTACTTTTTTTATTCCTAAAACACCTTTTCCAAAGTCGTCATAAGCGTCAATTAATTGTTTTGTAGCAGGAATGTCTCCAATAATGACATCATCGCCGTACATAACCGCAAACGGTTCATTACCAATAAAGGTTTTTGCCTTTAATACAGCGTGCCCTAGGCCTTTGGTTTCAATTTGTCTGATGTAGTGTATATTTGCCAGCTTATGAATATTTTCAATGCTTTTGAGCATTTCGTTTTTTCCGTTTCTTTTGAGCACATCTTCTAAACTCATAGAGTGGTCAAAATGATCCTCAATAACGCCTTTTCCGCGGTTGGTGATAATAAGAATATCGGTAATTCCTGAATTTACTGCTTCTTCAACAATGTATTGTATAGCCGGCTTGTCTACTATAGGAATCATTTCTTTGGGCATGGATTTTGTAGCTGGCAACACCCTGGTGCCCAACCCGGCAGCAGGAATAACTGCTTTTGTAATTTTCATGTTTTTCACCTCATATAACGTTTAGTAAAATTCCCGGTAAATAGTTGATAATAAAATAGGAAACCAACAATGATATGGCGAGAGCGGTATTAACGCCGCCTTTTGTTTCCAGTTTTTCATCTATTTGAGCTTTTTGAGTGATTTTAGTTTTGATTTTTATTATTTGCTTTTTGCAATGTGCAAAATAAATTCTATTTGCACATCCACCTATTACCAGTATCATAACAATATTTATTATTTCAAATATAGAAGGCAAAATAATTAAAAATATTTGTCCTGTAGAGAGAGTCGAAATATATTCCATAAGAGAATTAAAAACTTCCACGGAAGAACCCGATGCGGAAGAACTAATACTTGATATGTGTTGGATAATTGTAGTATAATCGGTGCAGTATGCAATATAAAGTGTAAGCAACATCATTGCCGCCTGAACAAAAGCAATAATAGCGCCGATTTTATACATTTTGCGGTATAATAAGTATCCTCCGGTGAAGATAGCTGCAGCAAAGTTGAATTTTGATTTTGAAAAATTTTTAATATTAGCGAAGATTCTAACAAAATACGGTGTGTTCTGTTTTACATATTTTGCAGCCTCACCGGCTGTAACGCCGTCTCCAAGATCAAAATCTTTTGGCACACCGGCAAGAGGGTCCATCATATCCATAGAAAAGGGCATTGAATAACCATTTCCGTTTTCTTGTGAGCGATTGTTACTTTTGTTGTTTTGAACTGATTCTTGCGTGCTGTTTTGAACCCCTATTGGGGCGCCGCACTTAGAACAAAAGAAAGCTTCTTTATTGTTCATAGAACCGCAAAATTTGCATTTTATTTCACTTTTATTTTCTGTGGCAGAATTATTATGCTGATATTCAAAATCTTCATTATGCAGATTTTCGTTTGCACATTTATTATTTATTTCATAACATTCTCTGTGATGCGGTGTACCGCATTCGGGGCATACGACAATATCGTCGCCTTCGTGAAAGTATTTATCGCACACAGGACATTTTTCACCCAAATAATTCATAAATAAACTCCTACGAATAATTTATTTGTTATTTTAACATATAATTCAAAATACTTCAACTAAAATTTGTTAATTCTGAATTGTAATAATATAATCCCGTTTCTTTACAATTAAAGAGATTTGAGTTATACTAAATATTAAAAGATTGTAAATTGTTATTAGAGGTATGTTTATATGTTGCAGTTTGAAGAACTTAAATTATCGCTTGAATCTTTAAAGCCCGAGATTGATAACCTAGCGTCAGCCTTAGGTCTAGAGCAGATGAAAAAGGAGATTGAGCAGCTTGAAAACAGAGCAGCTGAGCCGGGCTTTTGGGACAATATGGAGAATTCGCAAAAAATTTTGCAAAAAACAGCTAATTTAAAGGCGAAAGTAGAAAAATTTGAAAAGCTAAATGCTTCTTATGACGATACTTTGGCGCTGATAGAGCTTGCAAACGAGGAAGAAGATTTGTCGTTGTTAGATGAAGCTCAAAGTGAATTCGAAAATATCAAGAGCCAGCTTGAGCGTCAGCGTCTGGAGACATTGCTCACAGGAGAATACGACTCAAATAACGCTATTTTGACTTTTCATGCAGGTTCAGGCGGAACCGAGGCGCAGGATTGGGCACAAATGCTTTATAGGATGTATACACGCTGGGCAGTAGCGCACGGCTTTAATGTAAAAGAAGTTGACTATCTCGATGGCGATGAGGCAGGACTGAAAAGCGCGGTTCTTTTAATAGAAGGGGAAAACGCCTACGGATATTTAAAGAGTGAGGCAGGCGTTCACAGACTTGTAAGAGTTTCTCCGTTTGATTCAGCCGGCAGACGGCATACAAGCTTTGCGTCTCTTGAGGTTATGCCTGAAATTAATGATGATATCAAGGTTGAAATACCGCCGGATGAAATAAAAATGGATGTATATCGTGCCTCAGGCGCCGGCGGACAAAAGGTCAATAAAACCTCTTCGGCAGTACGACTTACTCATATTCCTACCGGTATTGTAGCGGCGTCCCAGGTTGAGCGAAGCCAGTATCAAAACCGCGATGTTGCTATGAAAATGTTGATATCTAAGTTAATGGAAATCAAAGAGCGCGAACATCTTGATAAAATTGAGGATATTAAGGGAGATCAAAAAGAAATTACCTGGGGCTCACAAATCCGTTCTTACGTATTTATGCCTTATACAATGGTAAAGGATCATAGAACTAATTTTGAAACCGGAAATATCAACGCTGTTATGGACGGTGATTTAGACGGATTTATTAATGCCTATTTAAAGGCGCTCTCCTTGGGAGAAATTTAAATTTACTTTATAGTTATTTTTAGTTGTTTTATTATCATTTATAACATTATAGTTAACAAAACCGCTTGCTGTGTAATAATGCACAGCAGCGGTTTTTCTAAAATTTTACACGCTGTATTTTAAAATTTATTACAAACAGCCAAATTTATCAAAGTTGTTACTTTTTTGGTCAAAAATTATTTACACCCTGATTAATGCTATGATATAATTTATTAAGAAAAAATATTAAGCAAACACACTTATATATAAATTTGTTATCACTTATAAGGAAAGAGGTATTAATTATGAAAATTAGAAGCAAAAAAAGTATTGTTGTTTGTGTGGCTTGTATTTTAACGTTTTTGTTTATTATACAAATTCCGGCGCAGGCAGCAGTAATCGATTCAGCAGCAACATCTTCTTACTCTGGAAGCGATTTTTCTCCAAGTGTTAATTTGCCGTCTGCATATTCAAATAAGGACTTTGCTACGCCTGTGCGGTATCAAAGTTACCAAGATTGTTGGACACAAGCCACTATGTCTTGTTTGGAGATTATGTTAAATCGTGACAAGGTGTATTCAGGTCATTTATCTCCCAGACACTTAGAATTTGCAACTTCGCGAGACTATTCTGTGGATGAAAATAATAGAATTATTGATAATGGTGGAGGCGATTATTACGCTATAGGCTATCTTACATGTTGGAGAGGAGCAAAAAAAGAAGAGGATTTTCCATACGATACTGCATATGAGGATTTTAAAGAGGTAGATGCACAAGCACCTGTTTTTGCCGGTGTTAACAATGTTATGTATCTGGGAAAATCTAAACGAGATGTAGTAAAAAATGCTATATATAATTATGGCTCTGTATTAGCTTCATATCATAATAATGTGAATTTTTATAATCCGGATACATATGCATATTATTTTGACCATGAGAGCCTTACACAAAATCATGCAATTTGTATAGTTGGTTGGGATGATAATTATGCTATATCTAATTTTATGGAAAACGGCACAGTAGATGGGGTTAAAACTCAACCGGAAAAACCAGGCGCTTGGCTCTGTAAAAATAGCTGGGGAGAAGATTGGGGAAACGAAGGATATTTTTGGATATCATATGAGGAAAAATCTTTGTATACGGCCTGTGCTTTTATGGATTATCAGATACTGGACGAGAATGTAAAACTTTATCAAAATCAAACTTTAGGAGCATATTTTCATGTAGCATTTAATGATGCAACTTTTGTTAATGTTTTAGATTTCGACGATGATTTTAGCGAAGATTATGTTGTTATTGATAAGGTGAATTTTGAAACACAAAGCCAAGATTTTAATTATTATATTTATTATATTCCGTTCGACGAAGAAGAGTCTGTTCCTGTTTCCGACCAATCAACATGGACTTTACTGGCTCAAGGAAAAACTGCCTATAGGGGTTGTATTTCAGTTGATATTGATGATGTTGTTGTAGATAAAACTAAAGGGGGAATAGGCATCAAAATTGAACAAGAAACAACAAAAATAGGTGGTACAATTGGATATTCAATGATATTGTCTGATAAGAACGGGTTTTATAACCCCTTATACACAAGAGGAAATTCTTATGTTATATATGATGATATTGAAAAAGGGATTCAAAAAAGAAATGATAAACATTCCTTTGTTATAAAAGCAGTAGCTAAAAAATTTGTAAACGGCAGCGTTGACGATGATTTTGAGCTGACTATAACAGATGTTACTATGATTCAGCGCTATCTGGCTGAAATGATAGAATTCGATGAAGCGCAGATTAAAGCAGGAGATTTTAACAGTGACGGCAATGTGAATATTAAAGATGTTACAGCGATACAACGTTATCTTGTCGGGTTATCATGATAAATATTAACTAATATTATATGTAATAGAACCGCGCTGCACAAAATTACTGTGCGGCGCGGTTTTTGTGGCTTATAATATAATTACCAATATCTTTTAAAGTTAAATTAAAAGATTGAGTTTTAAATGGCAGATGTTGATTGAGCTTATGTATGAATATTATTTGTTCAAAGCTTTGCTTAACGCTTTTGACAGCTGATCGGGACAAGAGGTGCCTCTGCCTGCGCAGTCAATACCTTTTAGCTTGTTTATGGCATCTTCGACCTTCATGCCTTTAACAAGAGCGCTGACACCTTGGGTGTTTCCGCTGCATCCTCCGATAAAAGAACAGTCTTTTATGATACCGTCTTCAATATCTAATTTAATAGCTCTGGAGCATACTCCATGTGGTGTGTATGTGTATTTCATGCTCTTCCTCCTAAATATTACAAGCTATTGTTTCGCCCTCACTTATTGTGAGGGCGAAATTAAAATGTTT